>CAJGDT010000066.1 GCA_904502265.1 uncultured Barnesiella sp.
ATATCTACTTGCGAGAGACGAGCTTTTGAGGTAATATTATAATAATACTTCTTAGACTTATCGGCAGGAATAATGTCAAACTCCACACTGTAGGCCGAAAGTTTATCCTCATGCACATTAAAAATAAACAAAGGCTCAGCATCTACCGATGGAACTGTATCGGCCGGATTTTCATTACTGGGGTCGTTAGTTTGAGGTGGCTCATTATTGGGAGTTTCACATGCAACAAATGCGATGAGAGCCCAAACAGTACTGAGAGTCAAAAGAATTTTCTTCATGTTTTTTTTGGCATTAATAGGTTAACAAACTTGTTTGTATGCAAATGTAAACATCAAAATGAGGCAATGCGGCAAAAAAAGCGTTATTTTAGCATAACATTTTGAAAAATTAAGCTTACATTTGTATAACATTTTTTACTAACAAGCTAATAATATGCAAATTAAATATTATAACATTTTTTCGAGCATTCGAAATATATTTTTAGTACTAATAGGCATCTTGGCAAGCGCATTTAACACCATAGAAGCACAACAATTATCGTCCAAGACGCTATCGCAAAACATGAACAAGTTCTTGGAACATCGCACGAGCAACAAGGATAAAGCATACGAATATGCCAACCTTGTTCTTGCCGACCTCGACAGTACAACAATAGGAGAGAATGTCGCCACACTTTACGACTTCATGGCATTGTATAATGAAACAATCCTTCATGATTACAAACGATCACTCGACTTTCGATTGCGAGCAGCATCTATATACGAAGCTCTGAACGACACGCCTTGCATTGCCCGTACACACGCATTATTGGGACGAATTCATCTACGCAATAGCGACTACCACAACGCCCTTAGCTATAGTACTACAGCACTAAAGGAGGGTCGTATGGTAGGCGACTCTACAACTGTGCGCGAAGCATACTTGACAATGGAGCAAGTAGATTTCTTTTACAACAACGACGACCAACGCGCCATGAAATACAACCTACAAGTATCGGAAAGTTATGAAAATCTCGAAGAAGCCCATCAAGCTGTACGCGCTCTGAACAATAGATTCAACTACCAATTGACCCCCGATGAGAGTAATGAGATATTGACTCGCTGCGAAAAGATTTGCACCGAATATGGATTTAACGACCTTCTACTCAACGTTTACCTCAACGTTGCTATGCAAGAGTTTGTATTTGAGAACCTTGATAAAACCGTCTATTATCTCGACAAAGCCAAGACTCTGATTAGCAACTTTAAAGAGGAAGGATACTATTACTCGGCATTGGGTTTCTACCACCTCAATGTAGGCAACACAGCAGAAGCTATTGATGCCTTGAAACGCTCTATCAACCTGCTTAATATGGGCGACTTTGACACAAAAAATGTACACTCATATTTCCTCCTTCAAGACATCTATTACAACCAAGGTCGTTACCGCGAGGCATACGATGCACTCATGGCATTCTCCGAGACTTATACTCGACAACACAATCGCCAAGGAGTCGTCGAGTTGTCTAAACTATTAAGTGATTTGGAGGTAGAACGAGCAGAGCAAGAGCACTTGCGTCGCGAAGAGGAGTATCAACGACAACAAGATTACAACAAGATGATCTCTATATTCTACGTATTATCTATTTTTGTAATCATGGCTTTGGTATTCTTGCTACTATCTCGATTTCGTCTCGAACGCAAGAACCGCGAGCTACAACGCGCACAGACTGAACAAGAACTCAATCACAAAAACGAGATTATCAAAATTCAAAAACTACAACAATATCAAGAGCAAAACAACATAGACAAACTTACCGAAGAACTTGCTGCCATAGCTCAATTGGGCAACAACCGTGAGATGCAAAACCAACTACGACACATTATTCATCGACTGCAAAACAACACCAAGTCGGGCAATGGATGGGCCGAGGTAGAGATGACACTCGCCGGAGGTAACAATATTTTCTACGAAAACCTATTACGGGACTACCCCAACCTCACGAAAAACGAGCGCAAGCTATGCCTTTTTATTCACATGAAAATGTCGACCAAGGAGATTTCAGATATCACACATCAAAGCCTTGGCAGCATCAATGTAGCACGCTCACGCTTACGCCAAAAGTTTGGTCTAACCGGCGACGACACATCATTGATTGCATTTCTCGACAAGTACAATACTCAGCCCACAGCCAAATAAAATACTACTCTTTGGCCTTGACAACCAGGATGTCACTAAAAGATGTGGTGTAACAGGGAGACAAATGGTTACGTTGTGCTTGCCAGGCTTTATTGCCTCCCTCAGCACCCAATCGCAACACTCTACTACCCACTTGCTTATTGACACTATCCATTACTTGCATAAGCCGGTGATGCTTCTCTCTATCAACCGTATCAAATAGGCTCAACTGCACATGATTACGTGGCACTATATGCCCCAAAATAACACCGGCTTTCTTGTAGGCTTCACCCTGCCTAAATGCACCTCTGAGCGCTCTACGAGCGTATTGTAACAACTCTATTGTACTATCCGACGCTACCGGCAAGGTACATTGCAAAGCCCCCACATAACGACCGGGGCCACATCCTCGCCCCTTGACAAACACCATAATAGAACCGGCTGCTGAACCCTCACGACGCAAACGCTCGGCTGCTGTCGAGGTAAAATTGGCTACAGCTTCATACACATCATTGAACGAGGTAACAGCTTGCCCAAAAGTACGCGATACGGTAATAGACTGTCGAGCAGCCGGCGACTCATCGACATCGTAGCACACCTCTCCACGCAACTCGCGCCACGTGCGCTCGCCTTCAATTGTATACAATCGACGCACTCGTTCACGGGGAAGATGGATATAGTCCCATGCAGTAGAAACACCCTGCTCCATAAGTTTGGGTGCCAATCTCCTGCCAACTCCCCACACATCGCCAATAGGACACTCCATGAGAGCAATAGCCTGTTGGTCGGGAGTAACAAGATGGCACACACCATTATACCGAGCTATTTTCTTAGCCCGATGTGAGGCTATCTTCGCCAGCGTTTTGGTGCTTGCAATACCTATACTCACCGGTATACCCACACAGCGCAACACAGCATCGGCCATTTGATGCGCATACACTTCGGGGCCATAAGGCATAACGATACCATCGAGCGAAAGGAAAGCTTCGTCAATACTATATATTTCAACCTCGGGCGAAAACTGCGACAGCACCGACATGACACGGCGCGATATATCACCATAAAGAATGTGATTGGATGAAAAAACCGCCACCTGCTCACGCTCAAAGAGTTCACCCAACTCAAATGCAGGCTGTCCCATACCTATACCCAATGCCTTCGCCTCATTACTTCGGGCAATAACACAACCATCGTTGCCACTGAGGACAACAACCGGACGGCCATTGAGTGCAGGGTTGAACAATCGCTCGCACGAGGCAAAAAAGTTGTTACAATCGACAAGGGCGTACATATGTCACACTACATACTCTTTACTACATACGACACAATACCCCATACCTGAAAGTTGCTCCCCTCAGTCACATGCAAAGCCGGATATTGCGGATTGGCCGGCACAAGCCATATACCATCAGGACGTATAGAGATGCGCTTAAGCGTAAATTCGCCATCGACAAAGCACACTGCAATACTACCCTCGCGAGGTGTAAGCGCCTTGTCAATAATAAGCAAATCACCATCATCTATACCACAATCGCGCATAGAGTCGCCAGCCACACGGGCACAAAAGGTCGATGCCGGATGACGTATTAATTCACGATTAAGGTCTATACCCTCATCGACATGATCTTGCGCCGGAGAGGGAAATCCCGCCGGCACAGATTCACTCAGAGTCGATATTGAG
The DNA here is from genome assembly GCA_904502265.1 of uncultured Barnesiella sp. Taxonomy (GTDB): domain Bacteria; phylum Bacteroidota; class Bacteroidia; order Bacteroidales; family Barnesiellaceae_A; genus Barnesiella_A. The sequence goes on from CAJGDT010000066.1 coordinate 3,839, forward strand.
AAATCCTCAACAGCGACAAGAGGTTTTATATCTTTTACTTCTTTCATTGGACATACAATCTGCTACGACAAAGATACAATCTCCTATTGAAAATAGCATCTTAAAAACAGCCAAAAAATCAGCCACAGTGCAGCAATACTCATACGCAATTATATCCTTAACACACAATAATAGGTCAAAATGCAATATTTTAGATTTTTTCTTATCATTTGCAATAAAGATGTAACATATATTATGCATTTTTGCAGTATTAAAAACAAGAGAATATGAGACCCTACCGAATACTTGTTACAGACGACGAGGAGGATTTGTGTGAGATATTGAAGTTTAATCTTGAGACCGAAGGTTACATTGTCGATATAGCACACTCAGCCGAAGAGGCACTTGCACTCAATCTACAAAACTACGATCTCGTCTTGCTCGATGTGATGATGGGCGAAATAAGTGGCTTTATGATGGCATCAATCATGCGCAAGAGCGACAGCCTCAAGCATATACCTATTATCTTCATCACGGCACGAGATTCGGAGAACGACATGCTCACCGGCTTCAATATAGGGGGCGATGATTACATATCTAAGCCATTCTCAATCAAAGAGGTACAAGCGCGCATCAAAGCATTGTTACGTCGCACCTCATCAACAATCAACGAGTTGCCCAAAGAGGAAATACAATACAAGACACTACGACTCGACCTACTCCGGAAAAAGTGTTTTATAGGCAATGAAGAGAAAGCACTCACCAAGAAAGAGTTCGAAATTCTGCGCCTATTGCTGACACACCTCAACCAGGTGTTTTCACGCGAAGAAATTTTGACACAAATATGGAGCGATGAGACCTATGTACTTGATCGTACAATCGATGTTAATATCACTCGCTTACGTAAGAAGATAGCCCCCTACGATAGCTGCATCGTCACCCGTTTGGGCTATGGCTATTGCTTTGAAGCATAAGTACAACATATATGGCACGAAATAAAAAAAACATACCTTTTCAGAAAAAACTGTTCCTATCCATTTGCGGCTTTTTCATCATCTTTGTTGCCATAACCATGTCGCTGCAATACTATCAAGAGAAAAGTATTCGGCATAATAACTTATACAGCCTTCTACAAGAGTACAATCACCACGTAGCCAATTCACTACATGAATATCTCAACATCGACAGCGTTGAGCAACCCTTGCCTTCGACATTTATATACAACCAAAACACCCCGTACCGGCTCACCATTATCGACATTAATACAGGCAAGGTACTGCTTGACAACAGCACATCGGATGCCTTAAGCCAATCGCACATAGACCGACCCGAGATACAAAGTGCTATAAAAAACAAGAAAACCAACTATTCAATACGCTACTCCGAGACCCTCAAAGAGACTTACTTCTATGTAGCGCATCGACACAACAACTATGTCATACGCACATCGATACCCTACGATAAGACCGTATCGAACATCCTACACGTCGACCCTTTGTTTCGATACATACTCATAGCCATTGCCATAATGTTTGTTATAGCACTATTTGTATATAGTCACTTGCTTGGCAAATCAATTTCAAACCTGGAAGAACTTGCACAAAAGGCCAAGTTGAACCTACCGCTCGACACAACCGAGTATGACGACACAAGCACACTGGGACGCATCACCAAGAATCTACGCGAAAACTACGACGAGATACGTCGCGCTCGTGAAGAGTTGACCTTGCAGGAAGAAAAACTACTTGCACACATACAACTCTCACGCGAAGGTATTGCCATTTTCACCCACGATCGCAAGATGATTGTTTCGAACAATCTCTTTATACAATATGCCAATCACATTACCGACCGCACGTTGGATGACAACCTCGAAGAGGTATTTACCGAGCCTGCCCTGCAGGAGATTATCGAACACGTTACCTCGACGCACGATAAGAATAGCAATACAACCGACACCAAGCAGATACAGATATCTAAAAACGGATTGCACTTCATTGTAAGAGGCATACGTTTCCATGACCGTTCGTTCGAGATATCAATCTTCGACAATACCGAGCGTGAACGCGAAGACCTGGTAAAAAAACAACTTACCCAGAACATCGCGCACGAGCTAAAGACTCCCGTGAGTAGCATCAGAGGCTACCTGGAAACCCTACTCGGCACACCGGGTATCAGTGTCGACATGCAACAGCAATTTCTTGAACGGAGCTACGCCCAGTCACGACGATTATCGGATCTGCTCAACGACATCTCGGTACTCAACCGTCTTGACGAAACTTCCGAGCTATACGAGTGTCACGACATCAACTTATCGGCCATTATCCAGGAGGCCATATCCGACTCGGTAACGGCATTGGACAACAAGTCGATGCATATCAACACTCCGGGCATACAACCACACATGCCTCTCAGGGGAAATTCCTCGTTGGTATATTCAATATTCCGCAATCTCATAGACAACTCCATTGCCTATGCCGGAGCCAACACACAAATAACCATCAACTGCTACCACACCGACAACCAGTACTATTACATATCTTTTGCCGACAATGGTGTAGGAGTAGAAGAAACACACCTCAACCGCCTGTTCGAGCGATTCTACCGCGTCGATAAGGGTCGATCACGCAAGCTGGGCGGAACCGGCCTGGGACTGGCTATCGTCAAGAATGCAGTAATATTTCACGGCGGAGAAATCATGGCAAAAAACGCACAAGGAGGCGGATTGGATATACTCTTTACGCTGCGAAAGATATAGTCACAACAACAGTACAACAATCCATCAAAAAAACCTACTGTTATTCAACAACTCGGCTACAATAAAGCTATTGAGAAAAGCTATTGTAAAAAATGCTTAAATAAATTTTGTTATTCACATAGCATTCACTACTTTTGTTGCAAAATTCAACAATTTCTCATTACAACCAATAAATACCTTCCAACAACTTGTGTAAAGAGAATCGTTCCCTCAAAAGTTGTTGTAGGTTAAAAAAATAGTATTATGACCGAATCATTAAATCAACTACTTAAGGCAAGTATCCTTAAGAACTGGGATCATAAAGCATTGTGCGATGCCGGTAAAGAGGCCATCAGTTTCAGAGAAATGGCCGAAAAGATTGCTCAATTGCATATGTTCCTTCAAGAAGCAGGCATCAAGCCCCAAGATAAAATAGCCTTGTGCGGACGCAACTCAGCAAGCTGGTCTATCGCATTCCTTGCATCAATGACCTACGGCGCAGTACCCGTGCCTATTCTCAACGACTTCAAGGCCGATAGTATACACAATATTGTGAATCACTCCGACGCTCGCATACTTTGGGCCGACGACACAACCATCAACAATGTAACACTGAGCGAAATGGGTGCATTGGAGGCCGTAATACAACTCGGCGACAATAAGCCTGTTTATTGCAAAGATGCCAAGTTGGCCGAGTACATCCAAAACATCGAGAAGCATTTCGCTGCTAAATATCCCAACGGATTCAGCAAAGACGATGTTGTGGTTCACAACGAACAACCCGAGGAGATTGCACTTATCAACTACACATCGGGCTCAACAGGTTTCTCGAAAGGTGTAATTTTGCCCTACCGCGCATTGTGGTCTAATGTTCGATTTGCTATCGATAACATCACTTACCTCAAGGCCGACGATGGTATGATCAACATGTTGCCTCTTGCACACATGTATGGCTTGGCCATTGAGATGCTCTTCCCCTTGTGCAAGGGCTGCTATGTATACTTCTTAGGCAAGACACCTTCGCCCAAGATTCTCATGGCGGCATTTGCTCAAGTTCAACCCAAACTCATCATTGCAGTACCTCTCATTCTTGAGAAGATTATCCGCTCAAAGGTACTTCCCGTACTGCAAAAGCCCCTCATGAAGGTACTCATGCACATACCCGGTGTAAACAACCTTATCCTTTCGAAGGTGCGCAAGCAACTCATTGAAGCCTTTGGTGGCAAGTTGGAGATGATTGTATTGGGTGGTGCTGCCCTTAATGGTGAAATAGAGGACCTTTTGCGTCGCATGAAGTTCCCCTATACAGTAGGTTATGGTATGACCGAGTGTGCCCCCCTCATTGCCTATGCACCCTGGTACGAGACAAAGAAAGCATCGTGCGGTAAAATTGTAGACCGCATGGAGGCTCGCATCGTCCCCTTGCAAGAGAACGACGAGGTAGGCGAATTGTGGGTACGCGGTACAAACACCATGTTGGGCTACTACAAGAACCAAGAGGCTACCGATTCGACATTCAAAGATGGCTGGATGAATACAGGCGACCTTTGCGTATTTGACAAAGAAGGCTTCCTCTACATTCGTGGTCGCAACAAAAACCTCATTCTCGGTCCTTCGGGCCAAAACATCTATCCCGAAGAGATTGAAGATAAGATCAACAATATGCCCTATGTAGCTGAGTCACTTGTAGTAGATCGCGAAGGACAATTGGTTGCGCTCATCTTCCCCGACTTCGAGAAAGGCAAACAAGATGGTCTTGATGCCGAAGCTGTGAAACAAATCGTTATCGACAATCGTAACGAACTTAACAAGCAACTTCCAGCCTACTCACGTATTGTTAAAATCGAGCTCCG
>CAJGDT010000067.1 GCA_904502265.1 uncultured Barnesiella sp.
CTGCTATACGACATACCCGGATTACCATCTCTCTACCTGCTCGACAAAGACCACCGAGTGGTGCTACGCGATGTAAACGTAGAAACCGTAGAGCGATACTTCAGTAGAAACTAATGAGGATATGAAAATAACATTAGCATTTGATTCGTTCAAGGGGTCACTTACCTCTCAAGAGGTAGCTGATGCTTTTGCTGAAGGGTTACACACTTGTGTGCCACATTGTGAGATACACAAAGTGACAATAGCCGATGGTGGCGAGGGTACTACCGAAGCATTGGTAGAGGCGCTCAATGGCATGTATGTCGACACTACGGTGTGCGACCCGCTGGGACGTGCCATCACGGCACGATATGGTATTGTTGATAATGGCAACACGGCTATTATCGAGATGGCTAAAGCAAGCGGACTACCTCTACTCCATCCCAATGAACGAAATCCGTTACTTACATCGACCTACGGCACAGGAGAGATGATACTCGATGCACTTAATAGAGGTTGCCGCAACTTCCTCATTGGCATTGGTGGTAGTGCCACCAACGATGGCGGTATGGGCATGCTATCGGCGTTAGGTTATAGATTTCTTGATAAACAGGGTAACATACTACCGGGCACGGGCGAGATGCTGGCACATGTAACAGAGATAGACGATAGCCATGTGCATCCGGCTCTGCGCGATTGCCATTTAAAGGTGGCGTGCGATGTAACCAATCCGCTTTACGGAGAGAATGGAGCGGCTTATATCTTTGCACCACAAAAGGGTGCAGATGCCACAATGGTAGAACAACTCGATAACGGATTGCGCAACTACGCACAAGTGATAGAACAATACAATGGAAGCGACATATCCTTACTGCCCGGATCGGGTGCTGCCGGTGGATTGGGTGGCGGATTCAAAGCGTTACTGAGAGCACAACTCGTACCGGGTATCAAGATGGTACTCGAGGCTATAGCGTTTGACCGCATCATCGAAGGTAGCACACTCATCGTTACGGGCGAAGGGTGCATTGACTACCAAACCGCGATGGGAAAAGCGCCAAGCGGTGTGCTACAGGTTGCAAAGTTACAAAACATACCCGTAGTGGCTGTAGGTGGCAAGGTAAAATGGTGCGATGAACTCCACAATAGCGACTTTGCTGCTATCATGCCCATTACACCCGAAGAGATGCCACTCGAAGAGGCCATGCAACCCGATATTGCAAAAGAAAATATACGAAAAATAGCTATTCGTGTGGCTCAATTATTTAACCTACAAAAAGAGAACAAATAATGAAAGAGATATACTTGGCAGGAGGTTGCTTTTGGGGCACTCAGCAATATATTAAACAGATAGATGGTGTGGTACATACAGAAGTGGGATATGCCAACGGCACTACCCCAAACCCTACATACGAAGAGGTATATACCGACCTCACCGGATATGCCGAAACGGTGTATATACAATATGACGAGTCGAGGGTAAGCCTTGCTACTATCATCGAGTTGTACTTCCTATCAATCGACCCGACATCGTTAAACCGACAAGGTGGAGATTGTGGCACACGCTACCGCACAGGTATATACTACAAGTCAATCGACGATCTGGCAACAATAAAGGCCATATACAACAAAGTAGCTGCTCAACATACCGAGCCGTTAGCTGTCGAGATAGAGCCACTACACAATTTTTATGCAGCCGAGGAGTATCATCAAGACTACTTAGAAAAGAATCCGCAAGGATATTGCCATATACCACGCGCTCTCATAGCAAGGGTAAAAGAGTTGGTAAAAGGGACTAAATAGTGGCCTATTCATGATATCTTGTGAGACAAAAAAAATCCCGACCGAGTGGCCGGGATTTTTTATATCTTTTCGCAATGTTGTTACTTAGCAACTACAATACGACTCAAAACTTGAGTCATACAGTGAGCAGCACCGTAGCCATCAATAAGGCTTTCGAGAGGTATCCACTCAACCTTAACACCATGACGCTCAAAGTTCTTTTGCAACTCCTCCGATTGTCCGGCTACAGCCATAATGTGGCGAGGGGCAATTGCCAAGTAGTTGTTGGCATAGTGCAACTCATCCTCCTCTTTGATAGGTATAATGGTATAACCGCTATCCTTGAGGTATTGTACAAAGGGTACGTCTTGTTGTGTAAGTGTGTACTCCTTCTCACCGGGACGACGAGTATAGAGGTCTACAGTAACCCATTCGGGATCACCCTCCTTGGCATACAAGCGGCTCTCAACCAATGTGCACAAGTCCTTATCGATAATGTTGAAGTAAGTATCGAGGTGCATTTGCATTTGCCACCATTTGTGGTCGTTGACAACAGCAACAGTGTCATGTCCAAAGGCATCGGCATCCATGATTTGTTGGATAGCCTCGATGTTGGTGCGCATACCGCAACCAATAAATGAAACCTCGCCAGCGGGGATATAATCGCCACCCTCAAGACGACCTTCGTTTACAATGCGAAGGATAGGCTTAACACCCAATTGCTCGTAGCAAATAGAGATGATAGAGGTCTCGGGGGCACGTTGAGTAGAGTTCATCTGACAAATGATGTGACCGCGAGGAGTAGTTACACTTTGATCGCGAGTGAAATACAAGTTCATCAAAGGTTGATGTGTATAAACAGCCTCAACACCTGTATTGTTTTCGGTAGCATAGAGTGTAACGGTGGGTTGCAACAAGATGCAACGTATCAAGTCGGCACGCGACATTTTATTGATAACCTCAAGGCGATAGTTGTTATTTTCCACAACATTGGCATTGGGTATGTTGCTCACATCATACGACAAGGCATTCATAGCGTGTACACGCAACTTCTCGATAGGAGCTTCATTCAACAATTGCTCAACGGTATATACTTTAATACCATTTTTCTCAAGGGCCTGGATGTAGCCTCGATGCTCGGCAGCGGCCTTATCTACATCGAAGTAATCTTCGAACAATCCTGCAGAAGGGTGAATAACACCATCGAAGAGTTCTTGACCGGGTGTGTGCATCAAAATAGCAGTAGCCTCATCCCACTCTGCTTGGGGATAACCTTCAGCTTGTGAATTGCTCTCAACCTTTTGTGAAGAACACGCAACACAGCAAACTGATACTAAAACGAGAAGTGATAAAAATATGCGTTTCATGAGATTATATGTTTTTCATTATTCAATTGCAAAGATAATTACTTCTTGTAACATAACCCAACATTCGAATACAAATATTGCCAAAGGTTGCATAAAATTAACGTTCCGTTCAATCTTACTTGGATACAAAAAAACTGTACATAGCAATCCTTCAAATGGGTCAAAAAAACCTTTTAGGACTTGCCATGTACAGCTCTATTCATCTAATATTAACGGTATTTATCTATCTCGTCTATCATATGCAATGCATCGATATGATATATACCGCCCATCATTGCTATACCACCAAAGTTCAACTCTTTCAAATAAGATATGCGGTCGAACGTAACACCACCCAAGGCAATCACCTTTGCATCAATTATACCTTGGGCCGATGCATGGCACAACTCGCTATGAGTAAAGGCCGATTGATAACCGGGCTTAGAAATACTATTAAAAATAGGACTCAAGAACAAATAATCATATTCGCCTTTATACTTCAGAACTTCTTCAACAGAATGACACGAACGGGTCTTAAGTCCGTTGTATCCTTCAGGTAAGGCTACTACATTCTTATTTATATGAATACCTTTGAGAGAAAACTCATTATATAGTTCCGGGTAATCATGAATGATAATTTTCGCCCTGTGATGCGGAGTAAGTTTACTCAACAACATTCTACAATAGGATACATCGGCAAGTGGCTTGCGCAGATGAAGAGTATCTATACCTTTATCAAGCAATGTTTGCATCAGATATAGATCCTCATCTAACGCCTTTGGCAATGTTATAGCGATGATTTTCATCGTTTCAATGCCTCAATGATGAGATCGGCAACTTTCTTACCAGAAAGAAGCATACCACCAAAAATGGGGCCCATGCGAGGTGTACCACTCACTGCTGAAGCAGCCATACCACAAACATAAAGACCGGGGTAGATTTCTTTTGTTCCATTGACAACTTCCTCCTCGCCCGATACAACATCCAATGATCGTTCACCAATAACATCACCTGTATCGGTAGCCAATCGTATACCGTTCTTACGAGCAACTGTACGACACATTTCACTATCATGGCCAGTACCATCAATTACACATTTGGCCATAATATTGAGAGGATCGACATGCATTCCCTCTCTCAATACAGGAGTCCAATTGACAACAACACCACTTACTACATCGTTCTTAAAAATCACATCCTCAACTGAGTAGCAATTGAAAACCGTTGCACCTGCATGAACGGCTTTATACAACAAAGCCGAGGTACTCTCTACCGAATCCATTACATATAGATTATCGCTGTAGGGTTGATAGTTGATATCAAACTCTTGGATGATATGCAAAGCCTCTTCTTGCACAACAATTTGGTTGAACATCATGGCACCACCCCACATACCACCGCCGGGCGATAACTTGCGGTCGAACTGCGCTACTTTCAATCCGGCTTTGGCGAGATAGTAGGCTGCTACAATGCCCGATGGGCCTCCTCCGACGATTGCTACATCGAGGTCTAAATTTTTCTCTAACTTACTAAAATAAGTACTGATAATACCTTGTGATACTTTCTTCTCAATCATAATTCTGTTGTTTTTATGTTTAACATTACTTATTAAATAAAAATCTTATTACATATTTCTCGCATCTCCTCTACAGGATTTGAAGCCATAAGTACACTACTACTCAATGCAATACCATTTACTCCATTTTGTAATAGTGTTGCTATATCATCTTTAGCAATACCACCAATGGCAACAAGCGGAATGCTGATGTTACTTTCTTTCATCCGGTCTATAATTGCCCTATAGCCATCATAACCCAACATAGGAGCAAGATTTTTCTTGGTGGATGTAAACCTAAAAGGCCCACAACCAAAGTAATCGGGGGTTGCAGCAGACAGGCAGTTAAGAATATCGTCAAAAGAGTTTACTGTACTTCCTATTATATATTGTTTGCCAAGTATTTTGCGAGCGTCGGCAATAGACATATCGTTCTTACCCAAATGTACTCCATCGGCCTTTAACTTCTTCACCAACATTACATTATCATCGATGATAAAAGTAGCTCCATACTCCTTACACATACTCTGTACAATTAGGGCTGTGCTCTCCAATAAGGCCTCATCGGCATCCTTCATACGAAGTTGTATCCATTTGCAACCACCCTGCAACGCAATACGCGCCGAGTCGATATAGGAATATTCTTTGTTGTAATGCGTTATGAACTGCAATTTATAGTTATCGGAAATCATTGAGAATCATTTTTTGTGGATTAAACAAATGATTTACAGGCCCAAAACCATTTCCCACCTTCACATCAGCACCTGCCATAATAGCTTCAGTAATATACATTTTGGCCTTTGCAACAGCCTCTTGCATGCAATACCCCCTTGCCATAAAGGCTGTTATGGCCGAAGAGAGGGTACAACCGGTGCCATGAATATTGTTAGTGGAAATTGAAGTAGAATCAAAATGTGTTACTTGTATACCTTGCTCGGTTTTGGTGTAAAGGATATCTGTCTTAATATCACCATCTTCATGTCCGCCTTTAAGCAGAATAGACATAGCACCATGATCAAAAAGGCATTGAGCCGCACGCTCTTTTTCTTCATTCGTAGCTAATGTCATGTTTGTAAGTGCCATCATCTCCGGAATATTAGGTGTTACCAACACCGACATAGGAATAAGTTTATTCTTCACAACATCTTGCGCCTCAAGCGACAAAAGACGATGACCACTACTCGACACCATGACAGGGTCAAGAATTATTGAAAGTGAATATTTGCTAAGAGCTGCAACGACAGCATTGACAACATCGACATTTGACAACATACCTATCTTGACAAATGTCGGATGCAAATCATCTATAACGGCTACAATTTGGTCATACACCATCTGCGCATCTATTGCACATTGAGAGTGAACACCTAACGTATTTTGCGCAGTAATAGCGGTTATGGCAGTAGCGCCATAAACTCCGAGAGCAGAAAAGGTTTTAAGATCAGCTTGTATACCAGCACCACCGGATGAGTCAGATCCGGCAATTGACAATACAATGGGATAAGATTTTTGTGGATTCATATCACTATTTTCGTTTTTATTTACTTCAAATAGTGATACGGTAAATACCTTGAAGAAGACTCCAAACTTCCAGCGTCAGCATTATCTGTACTGGTGCAATGTGTATAATCTCAGCCACGGTTGCCTAAGGCATCACCGGACACCACCATTCGAGTTCGATGCAAATGTAATAATAATTTATAAATTGACAATATTTACCAATTTTTTTAGACAAAAAAAATGAGCTACTGTCTTGCTATGACAGTAGCTCACATTATAGAGTATATTACAGTATTAGTATGTTAAAGCCTCTTCGTGATAGGTATCAAAGGCTTTAAGTCCTTCGCGATGAATAGGTTGGCAGAATTGTGTACCGGCAAAGAATTCATCATTCTCGGCAGCTATTTGTTGCAATGTGGCATCGGGGGTGTAAGTCACCTCTTCGCGCTCCGAGCCATCGGCATTGCGCACCTTGAGTGTAAGCACATCATCCTTCACGCTGATAAGCACAACATCACCTTGCGATACGGCAACGTCGAATGAGGCGTAAGTGGGGATGGCAATGCGCAACACAGCCTCCTCATTGCGCAACACATAACCATAAACAGTCTCCTTATCGGTACGCTCGTATGTACCAATAATGTCGCCCTTGCCTACTCGCTCGCTATAGGTAACCGATGTTACTTCAGAGGGTAGTTGCGGATTGAGCACAATAGTGCGATTGACCATGTCGGGACGGATACCCAAGAAGTATTGATACCACACACGCAATTGCTCGGCATTGCTCCACGCCTGCAAGAATGTACCCGAACGCTTAGCCCACGCAGCGCCTTCGCGGGGATGTGCATCGGCATTTTCGCTGAGGCTACCCACTGCACCCTCAGCGAGTGCCTGACGATTCATGTTCTTGAACAATTGCCAAGCAATATCGGGTTGGCCCATCTCTATCATGCGTTGCATGGCATGACCGTTGTTCCACAACCACACTGTACCGTTGTGATAGGCGTCGTCCCTGTGGTAGTAGTGCCAATTTTCGTGTTGCGGGTGAAAGTCATCATCCATCTGGCTCAATGAGCCTACACCCCAGGGGTATACCAACTCTTCCCACACACGGCGAGTCACAGCACGGCAGAAAGGCATGTTGTCTATCAGCTCAAATGTATAGAGCTGATTGGGGCGCATTTGCATATCGCGTGTACCATCGGCATTGAGGTGGTCGATGATAAGGGTATTGGTTGTGTCGCAGTAGTCGTTAGCAAAGTTTTCGCGAAGCACTTGTGCTCGAGTTTCCCACTCAAGAGCTACCATATCGTACCCCATAAAACGAGCCATATAGGCTCCATCCATGAGTTGATGATACCACAAAGCCTGAATATCGTTGGCACGGTTGCCACGAGGCGAGCCGGGAATACCATTGCGTTTCACATCCATCCAAGTATCGGCATCGGCATGGCATAGGTAGCCATTCTCATCGGTAAAGAGAGCTATCGAGGCTGTGATACTGCGAGATACAGCGGGATATATCTCACGAATAAAGGCTGTATCGCCCGAGTAGCGAACATAGTCAGCCACTTGCATTACAAAACGGGGTGTTCCGTCGGTCGTGTTATAGAGAATACCATCGACATTGGCACGGTTGGGGATGCGACCGAGTGTAGGTGATTTGGGGTCGACATCTTGCAAACGAGAGAAGTCCGATAGTATCTCACGTGTCACCTCAAACTCACCATTAACGAGTGTTGCACCAGGCATTGAGATAAACATGTCGCGCCCCCAATACTCGTTGAACCAAGGCAATCCGGCATAGATGCCACGACCTTGTTGTTGTGTTACCAACTCGTCGGTAGTGAGTAGCAACCAAGCAATAGCACGGTCGAGCGAGTCGAGGTTACTCTTCATCGGGTTCGACACCATTACAAGGTTATCCATACGCTCCTGACGAGCTGTGAGCCAAGTCTCACCCTCGGTGCGAAAAGCTCCGATGTTATCACGACACTCATCAGCAGTTCCGTATGCTATCAAGAAGCCTCCTGCCGATGCGGGTGCTTGCAAGCGGTTGTCGGCAAAGGTTGTTTCAGCTACCATGCGAGGAGCTACGGCAAGCAGTTTTTCGGGTGTCTCGCGAGGTGTGTACCACAAAATACCTTCATCATATCGAGGCGATGTAACCAAGGTTGTATCCAAGGCAATGGCAATAGTCTTTCCCTCGACATATCTGACTGCTATAGAGAGTATAGC
>CAJGDT010000068.1 GCA_904502265.1 uncultured Barnesiella sp.
CGTTGTCAATAAGAACGAAATAAATAATATAATGCGATATCGAAAATTCATAAATAGTAAATCAAATTGTTGTGCAGTATGCGCACGCACTATATCATTAACGGCAAAAAATGATTTTGCGTATATTTATAGGTGAAAAAATGTGCCCGAAAGTCAAAATAGTTGTATATTTGCATATATCTAAACAGTAAAGAAGATGCAAAACTTTCATGAATTGTTGCTGACACGTCGCAGCATACGCAAATATACCGATGAGCCTATTTCGGGCGAAGATGTAAAGACAATACTTGAAGCCGGACTGATGGCTCCGTCGTCAAAGCGTAAAATGCCTTGGCACTTTATTGTTGTTGAGGATAAGGCAATGTTGGCACAACTTTCGCAATGTCGCGATGCCGGCGCCGGCCCTATCGCCAATGCAGCTCTTGCTATCATTGTAACAGTGGATATGACTGTGAGTGAAGCTTGGGTTGAAGATGGCTCAATTGCGGCTGTGCTGATGCAATTGCAGGCACATGACTTGGGCTTGGGAAGCTGTTGGATACAGATGCGCAATCGTTCGTTGGGTGATGAGGCTACTGAAGATCTCGTGCGTGAAATGCTCGAAATTCCCGATAATATGGCAATATTGTGTGCTGTGACTATCGGTCATAAAGATGAGGAACGCAAACCCTTTGATGAAGAAAAAATGATGTGGGAGAAAGTCCACATTGCCAAGTGGTAAGACCATAATGACGTCGCAAGGAGAAAAAATAGTAATGGTGGGAGCCGGTAATATGGCTACGCAATTGGCTCTTGCCTTGTCGAACAAAGGGTGTGAGATACTTCAGGTATATAGTCGCACCATCGATTCGGCACGACTCTTGGCTGATCGTATAGGTAAGTGTACATTGTATACCAACTCTATCGCCGAAATTGTGACCGATGCCGACCTTTATATATTCTCGTTGAGCGACGTTGCCCTACCCGATGTTGTTGCACAAATGCATCCTAATGATGGACTGTGGGTGCACACGGCAGGCAGCATGCCAATGGATGTGTTTGCGGCCAAGTGTGTGCGTTATGGAGTATTATATCCAATGCAGACAGTCAATAAAGAGCGTGCTGTGGATTGGAGTGACGTACCTATATTTGTCGAAGCATCGAACGAAGATGATACACAATACCTCGTACAGTTATCGCAACGATTGTCGAAGAATGTGAGTCGAAGCAACTCGCAGCAACGCCAATCGTTACACCTTGCAGCTGTTTTTGCTTGTAATTTTTCCAATCACATGTACGCAATTGCCGAGAAGTTACTCCATGAGCAAGGCTTGGACTTTGATGTGATGAAGTACTTGATAAGAGAGACGGAACATAAAGCCGAGTCTATATCTCCTGTCGATGGGCAAACCGGACCTGCTGTGCGTAATGATGTTAATGTAATGGATAAACATCTTGCACTGTTGGGCAATACCCCTGAGGGCGAATTATATCGACTTATAAGCAAGAATATTATGCTATATAAACCCAAACAATGACAATATATGAGTAAGACAAACTATAACCTTTCGCTGATAAAGGCCTTCGTGTTTGACGTTGACGGCGTATTGTCGCCTTCGACCGTACCGGTATATAGCAATGGAGAGCCTTGTCGCATGATGAATGTAAAGGATGGTTATGCACTGCAATTGGCAATTAAATTGGGATATAAGATAGCCATTATAACAGGTGCAAAGTCTGAACTGATAAAGGTTCGCTACAATGCATTGGGTGTAAAAGATGTTTTTATCGGTGTAGAGAATAAAATCACTGTTTACAATCAATGGGTCGAAGATAATAATCTCGCACATGAGTCGGTTGCTTATATGGGTGATGACATCCCCGACTATGAGGTGATGCAAACAACAGGTTTTGCCTGTTGTCCCACCGATGCCGCTATCGATATACAGCGAATAGCACGCTATATTTCGCCCTATAAAGGTGGTGAAGGCTGTGTGCGTGACGTTATGGAACAAACCCTCAGGGCACAAGGCGCTTGGATGATGAACGAACATGCTTATAAATGGTAATAAAAAGAATATGTTAGATAATTTGTTGAAATATAATATATTACTTGCCAGTAACTCTCCCCGCCGCAGAGAATTGTTAGGAGGCTTGGGTATATCGTATCAAGTGGCTTCTTTGCCGGAGATTGATGAGTCATATCCTCCCATCTTACAAGGCTGCGAAATTCCCTCATATATTGCACAAAAGAAGGCCGATGCTTATCGTAGTATGATGATAAAGGATACCATGCTCATCACAGCCGATACGATTGTGTGGCTCGATGGTAAGGTGTATGGTAAACCTGTTGATGAAGAGAATGCACGAGAAATGTTGCGTGAACTATCGGGTTGCACTCACACGGTTATTACAGGTGTTGCTATTACGACTTGCGAGAAGCAAAGTGTATTTGCTGTTGAATCGAAAGTAACCTTTGCCGAACTTACCGATGAAGAGATAGACTACTATGTGACGAAATACAAGCCCCTTGATAAGGCCGGTGCTTATGGTATTCAAGAATGGATTGGTTACATTGGTGTTACAGGTCTTGAAGGTAGCTATTTCAATGTGATGGGGCTACCTATACAACGACTATATAATGAATTGAAAAACTTTTAAATAACTGGTTATGAGAATAAATAAATACTTATTAATAATTTTAACCCTCAGCTTTATTTGTATGAGTTGTGAAATGAAAAAGAATACTGCCAATAAGCAGTTATCGAACGTAAATGTTAAGATTGAAACAACATTGGGTAATATCGTGGTAAAATTGTATGACGAGACACCCGCGCACCGTGACAATTTTGTAAAATTGGTCAAAGAAGGATACTACGATGGTACTCTTTTCCACCGTATAATCAAGGATTTTATGATACAAGGCGGAGATGGCGACTCTCGCACAGCTAAGCCCGGGCAACAATTGGGTATGGGTGATCCCGGTTATAAAATTCCTGCCGAGTTTGTTTATCCTAAATATTTCCATAAAAAAGGAGCATTGGCAGCGGCTCGCCAAGGTGATGAAGTAAATCCTGAAAAGGCTTCGTCTGGTTCTCAATTTTATATTGTTACAGGAGCTGTATTCCCCGAAGGTCGTCTCAAAGAGTTGACTCGTCAAATGCAAATGCAACGTGAGCATAATATTTTCAATTCATTGGCAGCATCACGTCGCAGCGAAATTATGGACTTGCGTCGCAACCGCGACCAAGCCGGATTGATGGCTTTGCAAGAGTTACTCATTGCTGAGGCCAAGCAACAAGCTGCGGCGCTTGCTCCTATCACATTTACACCCGAGCAAATTGAGGCCTATACTACTGTAGGTGGTGCTCCTCACCTTGATGGTGAATACACAGTATTCGGTGAAGTTATAGAAGGCATGGATGTTGTGGAGAAATTGGAAAAAGTAAAAACCGGTGCCGCTGACCGTCCTGTTGAGGATGTGAAAGTAATATCGATGAAGATAGTCGAATAATGATAAATGTAACAAGATATACACTCTCAAATGGTCTGCGAGTATTGCATCATTACGATGCCAATACTCGCATGACTGCTTTAAATGTATTGTACGATGTAGGTTCAAAAGACGACAATCCGCATCGTACAGGTTTTGCACACTTGTTTGAGCACCTCATGTTTGGAGGTTCGGAAAATATACCCGATTTTGACACTCCGTTGCAATTGACCGGTGGTGAAAATAATGCATGGACAAGTAGTGATATAACCAATTATTATACAATTGCGCCTACGCATAATATCGAAACCGCATTCTGGTTGGAGTCGGACCGTATGTTGCGACTTGCTTTTACCGAACAGAGTCTCGAGGTACAACGGCACGTTGTTATTGAGGAGTTTAAGCAACGCAACCTCAATCAGCCCTATGGTGATATATCGCAGTTGATACGTTCGGTAGCTTTTACAACCCATCCCTATCGTTGGCCCGTTATTGGTAAAAAAATTGAAGATATTGAGACAGCTACGATGGATGAGGTTAAGGAATTCTTTTATGCACATTATGCTCCCAATAATGCTATATTATGTGTGTCGGGCAGTATCACATTTGAGGAGACTGTGCGATTGTGTGAGAAGTGGTTCTCTCCTATTCCACGTCGCGAAATAGCGCTACGTGATTTGCCTGTTGAGCCTAAGCAAACCGAGCCAAGACATCTGACCGTTGAGCGAGATGTGCCCCTTGATGCTATTGTGAAAGTGTATCATATGTGTCCTCGCAATGGTGCTCAGTATCATGCGTGTGACTTGTTATCGGATGTATTGGGAACAGGTGCATCATCACGATTGTATGCAGAGTTGGTGCAAGAAAAGCAACTATTCAATAGTATAGATGCCTCGATTAGTGGTGAAATAGAGTGTGGACTGCTCATTATTAATGGAAAACTCAACAAAGGAGTAAATATAAAAGATGGCGAGGCGGCTATCTTAGAGGAGATAGAGAAATTGCAAAAGCATGGTGTATCATACCGAGAGATGAACAAGGTTATAAATCGTTTTGAGGCTGAGCATTTAGTATCTAATCTCAATTATACAGATAAAGCAGCCAATCTTGCTTATCATGAGTTGATAGGTTGTGCAGAGGATATAAACACCGAGGTTGATAAGTATAAAGCACTTACACCCCAAGATATTCAGCAAGCAGCTTGCGATGTATTGCAAGAAAACAACTGTTCAACTCTTTATTATCTTGCCAAACAAAAAAATGTTGTAGAATAAAACTACCTTATAGGCGATAAGTGTAAAATTAGTGTAGTTTTGTTATGAATTGACAAAATAATTTTATTACTTTGTAGGGCTTTAAAGCCTAATTGTATATTTTAAAAAGAATAGTAATGGAAAATACCCATTTAGACCCTGCTGCGCAAAGCGGCACTGCTTGCCCCCAAGAACAGGAGCAAACTATCGTTGTTGAAACAACAGTTAATGAAACTTCTCAGATGTCAAGAGCTGAAATTGTTGAGCGCATGCGTGTAATAGTTGATGCTCCCATCAATGAAGTAAAAGATGAGGTTGAAACCCTCAAACAAAATTATTACAAAGTGAAGCGTGCTGAAGTTGAGGCTGCTTATAAAATCCACATTGATAGTGGATTGCCAGAGGTTGAGTTCGTTCCCGAACACGATGAGTTGGAAGAACCGTTGAAAGAACTTCTTGCAGCATTCAAAGAGCGCAAAGCACAATATCTACAAGCGCTTGAAAGAGAACGTGAAGAAAATCTCGCACGCAAAAATGCCCTACTCGATGAATTGAAATCTATTATAGATACACCCGATGAAGTAGGTAAACAATATCAACGTGTACAACAAATACAACAAGAGTTTAAGGCTATAACCGATGTGCCTGCTCAAGCTGTAACCGATTTGTGGAAAACATATCAGACCTATACTGAACAATTCTATGATTTGCTCAAGATAAACAAAGAGTTGCGTGACTACGACTTTAAGAAAAACTTAGAGCAAAAAGAGGCCTTGTGCAAGAGTGCCGAACAACTTGCCGAGGTGGAAGATGTAGTTTCGGCTTTCAAACAATTGCAGACACTCCATAATGAATGGCGTGAAATAGGTCCTGTTGCCAAGGAACTGCGCGATGAGTTGTGGAACAGATTTAAAGATGCATCGACAGTTATAAATAAACGTCACCAAGCATACTTCGAGAGCCGTAAAGAGACCGAAACTCAAAATGAGTCGGCTAAAGTTGCACTATGTGAAGAGATCGAGCAAATAGTAGCATCGCTTGCAGAAGTAGATAGCTATAATGCATGGGATGAGAAAACACAAGCTATCTTGGCTATGCAAGAGCGTTGGAAGACAATTGGTTTTGCTTCACGTAAAAACAACACAATATTGTTTGAACGTTTCCGCCAAAGTTGTGATGCATTCTTTGCTGCAAAAGCCGAATACTTTAAGAAGGCCAAAGAGAGCCTCAATAACAACTTGGAGAAGAAACGCGCTTTGTGTGAAAAGGCCGAATCTTTGAAAGATAGTACAGACTGGAAGTCTACAACCGATGCTCTTGTAGCTTTGCAAAAAGAATGGAAGCAAATAGGTCCTGTTGCCAAGAAACACTCTGACATTGTGTGGAATCGCTTTAATGAGGCTTGTGACTATTTCTTTGAGCAAAAGAAAAAGGCTTTGTCATCAAATCGTGAGATTGAGAATGAAAATTTGAAAGCTAAACTTCAAGTAATAGAAGTACTCAAAGCTATTGACGAGAAAGTCGATGACGATACTGCACGTGCTCAGATGAAAGAGGCTGTAGATCAATGGAACAACATAGGTCATGTGCCCTTCCGTGAGAAAGATAAATTATATAAAGAGTACAAAAAAGCCCTTGATGCTCTCTACAGCCGATTCAATAGCAACCGCAATCGTAGTAGGATGGTCAACTTTACCAATACAATTCAACAACTCGGCGAAGGTAATAGTGATAAACTATATCGTGAGCGCGAAAAATTGGCACGTAGCTATGAGATGAAAAAGAATGAAATTCAGATATACGAGAACAATAAAGGCTTCTTGTCTCTTTCATCATCTCGCGCCGAGAGTTTGGTACATGAACTCGATCGTAAGATAAAGAAACTTCACGAAGATATGGAACTCATCGTGCAAAAGATTGAGTTGATAGATCAAAAGTTGAAATAATTTATCCCATTGTAAGTAGTATACAAGTCGTATGGCTTGTATACTACTTGATTTATATTCTATCCTATTATTATCGAGCCTAAGGTGTGTGCATGGGCTAAACCAATAATGATGTTGTATGGCTACCAGAGGTAAATATGGCAAGTATTTGAGGAGTTTGATTGTCATGGGTGACTACTTATGTATAAATGTCGCCTACTTGATAGCTTGTGCTATCTTCAATTTCTATCCGGATTTCTTCAACTACATGGTATGGTTTTTTATCAATATATCATACATTCCTGTTTTGGCGTTGTTTTCTGAAACCCATAACCAACGTATTATATATGCCAACCATATTGTTTTTAAAGCTCTGGAAAGTACCATATCTCATGCTGTAGTATTTGTTGCACTACTCTTCTTTTCGAACAATATCGATAAAATATGGGTTAAACAAATAGCAACTATATACCTTATTATGGTGGTTATCATGCCTATATGGTGGATAGTTGCTCGCAAGATTTTAAAAATTTACAGACGTAAAGGTTATAACTTTCGCAAAGTTATAATTGTAGGATATGGTCGCACAGGTAAACTGCTTGAAAAAGAATTGCAGTCGGATGCCGGTTATGGTTATAAAATAATGGGTGTCTTTGATGACAATGCCGAGGTGGCAAATACAACTCCACTTTATAAAGGAACGACAGCCGATGTAGAAGCTTTTGCACTGGAAAACTATATTGATGAAATATATTGTGCGCTGCCTACAATAGTAGAGGAAAAGATAATGGCGCTTACTCGATTTTCGGAGAGCAATGTTATCCGTTTCTTTATTATTCCAAGTATGACACCCTACTTGCATCGTCGCTTGCATTACGATAGTTTGGGTAGTGTGCCTATCTTAAGTGTTCGTCCCGAGCCCCTTGAAAATCCTTTGAATGCTGCCTTAAAAAGAGTATTTGATATACTTTTCTCGGGAGTTTTCTTGATTTTCTTTCCCCTTATTCTTATACCGGTTGCGATTGCCGTAAAAATTTCGTCACCTGGTCCAATATTTTTTAAGCAAAAACGTACCGGATTGCGAGGTAAGGACTTTTATTGCTATAAGTTCCGTACAATGCGTGTCAATGATAAAAGTGATGAGCAACAAGCAACCAAAAATGATCCTCGAAAGACAAAAGTTGGCGACTTCTTACGAAAAACAAATATTGATGAATTACCTCAATTCTGGAATGTTTTTAAGGGCGATATGTCGGTAGTAGGCCCTCGTCCCCACATGATAAAGCATACTGAAGATTACTCGAAACTAATCGATACTTATATGCTTCGTCACCTTGTAAAACCTGGCATTACCGGATGGGCACAAGTGAACGGCTATCGTGGTGAAACTAAAGAGTTGTGGCAAATGGCCAAGCGTGTGCAATATGATGTGTGGTATATAGAGAATTGGGACTTTTTCTTAGACCTAAAAATCATCTATCTAACAATAGCCAATACATTGCGCGGCGAGAAAAACGCCTATTGATTACGTCTCTCCTCAACCTCTTTCTTTAAGCGTTTCCACTCCTCATTGGTGAGAGTGCGATACGATAGTATATGCCATGTTACACCTGTTGCAATAAGTAACAATAG
>CAJGDT010000069.1 GCA_904502265.1 uncultured Barnesiella sp.
CACCCAGGATACCACCAATGGTGAGTCCTATTACACCCACTGTGCCGGTAGCCATGCCCACTTGTAGGGTAGTCATTCCCATACCTCCCTCCTCGACCGAGTCGAGTAAGAATGGACTTGTCATCTTTACCAATAGCGCCTCGGGTAGGCGATAGAGTAGCATGAAGATGATAGAACTGATGGCATAGGGTTTCTTGAAAATGGTGATGAAAGTATTGAAAAACCCTTTCAAGATAGCCTTGGCTGAGGTGTCGTTGCTTGTAGCGTGGTCGCTGTTGGGGCGTGGCAAGATAATACGGTGATATAGAAACAGAGCAATGAATACCACTGCCATTACAGCAAAGGTTATAGTCCATGCCGTAGCTATGCCCATGTTGCGATCGATGAGGTAACCCGCCAAGAGTACAAGCAGTCCTTGTCCGGCAATAGTCGATATGCGGTAGAAAGTACTGCGAATACCCACAAAGAGTGCCTGCTCGTCCTTATCGGGAACTGCCAACAAATAGAATCCGTCGGCTGCAATATCGTGAGTAGCCGATGAAAACGCCATAAGCCAAAAGAATGCCAATGATAACTCTATCATGTAGGGCATATTCAACGTAAAGGCTATAGCGGCAAATCCTATACCCACAAGCATTTGCATAGTGGTTATCCACCAGCGTTTGGTCTTAAAGAGGTCGACAAACGGGCTCCACAAGGGCTTAATAACCCATGGTAGGTAGAGCCAACCTGTGTAGAAAGCTATCTCGGTATTGGATAGGTTGAAATTCTTGTACATGATGACCGATACTGTCATGACAATTACGTATGGCAGACCTTCAGCAAAGTACAGCGAGGGAACCCAACTCCAAGGAGAGCGATGTGTGGTTGCGTTTTTCATGCTTTTTTTAATCCTCTTTGTTATACAAGTTGCGTAACTCGGTATTGCGGAAGTAGTGTGCAAGAATTTCCTCGTAATGATAGCCTTTAGCACCCATCACGGCAGCACCTATTTGGCACAAGCCTACACCATGTCCCCAACCGGCTCCATGTAGAATAAATTTCGATTGGTTGTAGTAGGGTTGTTTCTCAACAACAAATGCCGAGCTGTAAAGGTGACTCTCTGATAACCAACGACGTATCTCCAACTCTTTGCCTACTATAAGTGTACGTTTACTACCCACAATACGTAGTCGGGTAATGCGACCCGATGTGCCACGTTCGATAGGTTGTAGCTCTTGTATTGTACCAAAGTCAATACCCGAGCGACGGCGTACCAAAACCGAGAGGTCATCTTGTTCGTATTCGATACGCCAGCGATAGAATTGAGAGGTTTCTTGATCATAACCATTAAGTACTTGCGATAGAATGTTTTTGTCGTTGGTGTTACAGAAAGTATCCTGCTTCGACATAATCCATTCGCGAGCATTCTCTTCAATACGTAGATCGGGCAATTGGCCATCGGCACTATCCAATTGTGCTACCAAGTAGGGATGAGGCGAAGGTTCCCAACAATTTTCAAACAACTCGGTTGCTCCACCGCAGCACTTCGAGAATCGAGCATCGGCAATACGATCGTTGTAGTATAGAACCTGTCCAAAGGTGGCATCTACTGCTTCATTCACAGCCGCAGTTGATGCACGAGTGATACCTTGATAGCGTTGACAATGGTCGTCGGCACATACATCGTAGTTGTCATGTTCTTCGCGGTCATACCATTTCATACGCTCTTCATCGGTATTTGTTTCGCTGGTGTAGGGTGTTGCAGTAGCTTCGATAGCATTGCGTTTCTCAATTTGTGCCAGTAACCAACTACGCGAAATCACAGCATGAGCTTTGAGTAACTCGAGTGATGAGGTGGCTTTCATCTCTGACGAGATAACACTACGCAAATACTCTTCAACCATTACATGATTGATAACACGTATCTTCTTCTCCTCGGTAATGAGTTCTACACCGCCTCTGAATCTCTGATTTTCGTGTCGTTGCCAGTGGAAGCCTATACCTATTGTTACGTCTTGTAGCAGAAAGGAAGCTTTCTCCTCATCCTCGGGAGTAAAAGTAAGCGTTTCATAAGTAGATCCTTGCCAAGCAATACCATTGGCTGTGCGAGCAAAGAGCTGTTCGCCTTCTACTTGTTTTCCGTTGAAGTTGTACACGCCATCAAATACAATGATGATGCGTGTGTCGGCCATGATGCCTACATGTATATGGGGTTGTTTCATTATATGGTTTTGTATAGTTGTCGGGCTATGTTTTCTATTTCTTCAGGAGTAGGTGTAATCTCTCGGTATATATTCAATATATCTTGAGCTGTAATTTTATCAAAGTCCTCTTGTCGTGGAGTGATACAGAGACCACCCATCTCTACCGAAGCCGGGCTTATAAGACATTGATTTTCACCTGTTGCGTAGTAGCAGTCGGGGCGATGTTTGGCTCGAGGGAATACCAGTATAATCCATTGCGAGTGCTCATATCGTACTATAATGTTCATCATAGGTTCATGTCCGGGTTGTGCGGGCATGGCGTTGTAGAGTTCTTCAAACAGCGTCTTGGCACACCATTCATCGTGAGATGTAATGAGAAATACCGGACGATGTAGCGATGTGAGAAGTGATAACTTACCGTTAAACATTGTATCGTTTAGCACTCTCTCTTCGCCATTTCTCCATTCTTGTTCGATGGGCATAAGACCGCCTTCGACCATCTGGAAGTGCATGTGCATAGGAGCCGATGCACCGCAATTTGCTCCGTTGTAGAAGATAGTGTATGGCGCATACATCTTCGCTATCTTGAGCATATCAAGCATGCGACCTTCTATGCTTTGCGGCGTATGGCTGAGCGAAGGAATGGTGTAGTGGTGCTTGAAGATGGGATAGGGATTGACCAATATTTGATACTTTCCGTCCAAAATTGGTTTACGTAGTTGTTCCTGGGGCAGGTTCTCGTTGCATAAGAAGCATCCGCTTTCACTCTTGCAAGGCGCTGATGCTGTTACTGAGTGGATACGTTGTGGGTTGTGCTGAGCGAGAATACTTACACCATTGCATTCCATGTGGCGCACTTCGGTTGAAGCAAGCTGCTCGTAGTTTACTTGTGCCAACTCCCATTGACTCAATTGCTCACTGCGCAATTTGTACAGTTCGTCCATATTCTTATTTCGCGCTATACGGGCTTGTAACTCGATTGTGCGCAATTGGTCTTTGTAGTAGTTGTTGCGGTTTATGCGATCGATCGGTAGTGCTGCATCGGAGTTTCCCTCCCAGCGACGACAGTGGTACAGAGAGGTATATATGCGACCAATGCGGTAATTGCGCGATATGCGTAATCCTAAGGCGTAGTCTTCGCCGTAGCTCACATTGGGTATGCCTATCTCACGCAATACGCAAGTCTCAAATGCACGAGGTGCTCCCAGTCCATTGATGCGCAGTGCGTTGTTGCGACCATTGTGGTCGGTCCACTCCTTGTGATCTATCAGTCCGGGAGGTATGGGGTTAAGGTTGAAATCGGTGAGATCGTAGCTACCAATTACCATGGCACATTTCTCCTTGCGGAAGCAGTCTACTATTTGCTGTAACGTATTTTCGTCGCTGTAGATATCGTCGCTATCGAGTTGTATAGCATATCGACCACAACGGCAATCATCGATAGCACGTTGCCAACAACCTCCTATGCCCAAATCATTTCGTTCGGGTATAAGGTGTACAAGCTGTTTGTTATGTGTATAGGATGCTATCAACTCAGTTGTGCCGTCGGTCGAGTGGTTATCGATAACTATTACATTGTAATCGAAGTCGGTTTGTTGATTGAGTGCCGACTCTATGGCATCTCCTATGGTGCGCACGCGGTTATATACGGGAATGATTACCGAAGCGACACAGGGGAAGCCTTTGTCGTTTGCTGTTACATCTTTGAGTTGATATTCATGCACCAATCCTCCAACCTTATGCAGATGATAAGTAAAAGCGTCCTCCATCTCTACTTGTACACCTCGGTTGCGGGGATCTACATAGTCAAACTGCTTTACACCTCCGGTGCGCTTGTCTTCTTCAATTTCGGTGTAGAGATACTCGGCAATGTGTACTATAGGTGCTATTCGACTTATGCTCAGTCGCATGGAATATAATCCGGCATATTGGAAATTGCGTTGCATGACCTCCTCTGATGCTGCTTGAGCAAAAAGGTCGGAGCGGTATAATGTAAGGCTGCCAAATTCAAAGTCATTACGCACACTACCCATTTGGTAGTCAATGACAGGGTGGGGCAGTCGCTTCTCATCGCGTAGTTCGTGATAGTCACTGTACACCATACCGGCTTGTGTATCTTCGGCAACTTGTAACATTCGCTTCAATGCTCGGTTGTTGACATCGAGAGGAGTATATTTGTCGTAGATGAGTAGGTAAGGTGTCTTACACTCTGTTACGATAAGATTCATTATCTCATTCGATTGCAGTGTAGTTGATTCGATCGATGGATATTGCTCGGTGAGCTTGGTATTTTGAAATGTTGTGCATAGCAATACGAAACGTTCAGCTCCTGCTTTACGCAACGAGTTGATGGTTTGCTCGGCATATTCGTCTATTCCGTTATAAGCTACAAAGCACGTTACATTATGTTTCATCTGTGATGAGTATTTAAGGTTGTAAGAAATCAAAAATCAGTCGGAAGAGTTCTTCTCTTGCTTTATTATCGTCTATTACTTCTATAGGGAATCCTAAGGTACAACAACGATATCCGTTTCCCATGCAGGCTATAGCTGCAGCGTCACCGTTTGTATATTGCATAAACGAAACGGCGTGCTCGTCGGCAGGGTATAGTATGTCGGTTTGCTCTACGGCATAGTAGTGCGGATTGGGTTTGCTGTTCCAGTGTAATGAGGGCATATTGTATTCAGGTGCAACACACGCTATTGTTGCATCGGAGTGAGCGCTACGGCTCGACACCCATTCGCAGTGCAATATATTAGTAATAAAATCGCGTGCATGAGTAGATGATAAAGCTCCTTCATAGGCGTCTTGTCCAATGTATGCACCACTGATAAGCAGGTTACCTCCGCCAAGGCAATACTGCTCAAGTGCAGTTGTTAATTGTAGAGGTAGTGCTTCAAAATCATATCTTGATGAGTCGTTTCCGAAGATTGTGGCACGCTCTTTACCCAATATAACATCAACAAATCGATAGTTGACAAGGAGTGTTGTGCCATTACTTACGGCTTCGTCGGATGTCGATAGATATGAGTAGCCAATTGCTGCAAGAGACTTGCCATGTATGTGCGGATAGTCGAACGTATTGCCTGCTACGTATTCTCCATCGTAGATGCTGTCGCTGGCTCCAAATCCCGGGTCTATAAGGTCATCCTTCCATTCTGCCGAGCGGTTGAAGTTGTATTGATTACCGGTAAATGCTACTGTGTGCTTGTAAGGAACACCGCCATCTATGTCGTAGAGGAAACCGGCTGTGTTGGAAGCCGTGTCGGTAAATGCTATGGGAGCGCTAATGCGGTCGAAAGCATTGATAATCATTACTGTCTCACGTGATGTGCTTGAACGGTAGGCCGATACTATCTCTGACGGAAAACTCTCACCACCGTCGTTGAGTGCTGTGACGTAAAATGAGTAGGCTACATCATGCTCTATATCGACCGTGCAATGAGTCTTGTTTATAACCTTGCCATTGTCCCATCCGTAGTCGCCTCGTCGAGTGTACACCTTGTAGTGTGTGGGTGTAGCAGTTGCTTCGAGGGTGTCGGCAACTGCACGCCAACTGATATTGACTTGGTTATCACCTTGCCATTGCATTGCCATGTTGTCTACCGGCAGTGGTTGTACAATGTAGGGTGTTTTGTTGCGATTGGATAGATATTTAAGCATGCCTTTATATATAGCGCGACTCATGGCAAACTTAAATCGAGGGTCGAGTCCCCAGCGCATATCGGTGAAGTTCTGATGCGACATAGACTCGAGAAGCATGCAGGGTACATCGTGTAGTCGAGCTTCAGCATAGCGTCGGTCAAGACATTTACGCATAGTCCAGTCGTTATGCAGTGCTTGATTGATATCCTTTTGTATTGTATTGTAGATACAATCATTGAGTTTTTCTGATTGTAGGCGCGACACTCCATTAGCAAAGCGTTTGGCTTTGGCACGACGAGTTTTGCCTGTATAGTATATACCCATTGAGCCTATGATAGAGTCTCCCGGTACGTTCCCTGCATCGGAATGAAAAGCAAAGGCCAGGTCGATGGGGATGTTGAGACCTTTTTCGTCGGGTAGAACCGATGAGCCTCCGCATAGATAGTTGACCCAGTAGGCACGACCGCGAGTATCGTCTCCATAATCATTGTCTCCACCTGTATCGGCGTATATAGTGTCGGGAACACCGGCCCATTGCATCCAGTAACGAGCAGCCTCAGCATATCGTGGCATGCCACTTATGGTGGCTACGTTTATATCGGCTTTGGGTTCTTTTTTCTTTTTGTTTTTCTTCTTCTTTTTTGCTTCGGCCTTTTGGTTCTTTAATGCCTCTTTTGTGGCTTTTCGAGGCTTGAGGCAAGGTTTGCGAGCAATGCTACCCATGCCACCACCTACCTTCACAGCATCGGCGGTGATAAACTCACCGGCCTTGCTCGATTGGTTGGTTAATACGACCTTGTTATCGCCACCTTGTTCAAAATCGAATGTACCCAAGTATATCCATGTGCCTCCGCCCATTGTTTGATTAACCGAATATTCGCTTACACCACCTGCGTGATAGACCTGATAGCGTGCATCGCTTGCACCGTTCTTTACTTGGCTATACGATACATACACGGCATGTGTGCCACTTTGTGCAATGGGGATTTGCCAAGTTATAGATGCGGTAGTGTTGCTTGTAGTGCTTTTGCTCCATCGATAAGTGCCTTGCTCAAATGGATTGATAAAGCCTTCGTAGACCTCTTGCGTGTGGGCAAATCCTTTCTTCGAGCCATCTTTCCATGCACCATGCTCGGTGTACAAGCCGTTGCATAGGTCATTATCGATGATATATTCGTTGGTATTAAGGTCGCGTTCACGTGGCACGAATACATTTGCGCCGGCATTTTCAAGCATGGGGAGTAGGTAGGTCAACACATAATCGGTTGTGTACATATCCTCTACAATTCCCATCAATCGGGCACGCTGCCATATCCACTTGCCCTCTATCTGGTTGTAATATCTGCCATGACTATTCCATATGGCAAGGTGTCGGCCTTGTAGTGCATTGTTGTGTGAGTGTGACGCTGAAAGAGACGTAACAATACTTTTGCTCGCATCCTTTTTATCGGCTTTGGCAAGTGTTATCGTCGGTAAAAATAAAAATATTGTAATGAATATATATAATACTTTGTATTTCATTATTTTATGCTTCTATATCAGCGCGTAAATACTCTTTACAAACTTACAAATTTTTGCTAATATATACAATATAAAATGCCCCGAAAATAGGAATATTTTACCTATTTTCGGGGCTAATTTTTGAGCTTGTATTTGCTTTACTATTGTGGCTGATTAGCTGTGCTGGAATTTAGCATTTATATTCAATAAGTGTATTGTGTAGGCAATGATATTTTGCGACTCTTGGAGGAGTGTGATATATACCAAGTCAACCTTTTTCGATGCCGAAGTGTTGCGAATATGCTTCATCTCATTGTGTCGGATCTCGGTTATGTGATGTATGAGTCTGCGACCTTCCTGGGTATACTCTGTAAAGTCTGCCACATCGTCAGTGATGGCATGGCTGCACTTATTGAGGAATGTAATTATCTCCTTTCCCAAGTTGTCAAATTCATTGCGCTGACTATCGTTAACCGGCTCAAAGTTGTTGTCGATGTGTTCAAATGCCGATTCTACAAGGCGTTTGATCGAATGGTATATATCCATCACTATTTTATTTCCTTGTTGTAGGTGCAATCCCTTTTCTATCCAGTCTGCTTCTTCCAGCTTTGTTAAGGCAATAGCACTTACACGGTGCGATATGCGCAGTGCTTGACGTTGATTCTTTACTTTGTGACGAGCCTTGCGTAAGGCGCTTGACTTGTCCTCGAAAAATCCCTCTATGGCGCGTCCGTATGCCTCGGCGCACCATGACGAGAATTGTGCATACTCTTGTTTGGTGTGCTGGCGCAGGAGTGGAAGTGCTTGCTTGGGGTCTTTGTTTGTGAGTAGTTGTTGGTCAAATGACTCTTTCTCTTTCATCTGCTTTTGCTTCTTATTGAACGAAACTTGGCTGTGGATGATGAGGTATATTACAATGGCTGTGAGGA
>CAJGDT010000070.1 GCA_904502265.1 uncultured Barnesiella sp.
AGAACAGGGTCGTCGAGCTGGAAGAAACTCAACTGCATGCCACCGCGTGTAGATGCCAACTCGTTGGTAGGCTTTTTCGATATTCCGTTTTGGCGATTTTCGCTCTCAAGTTGCTTGAGTATCTGCTCGGCTCGCTTAACAATGCTTTGTGGCATACCGGCCAATCGCGCCACATGAATACCGAAACTATGCTCACTGCCACCACGAACCAGTTTGCGCAAGAATATCACCTTACCATCGGCCTCATGCACCGATACATTATAGTTGGCTATGCGCTTGTATGAGCGCTCCATCTCATTCAACTCGTGATAGTGTGTGGCAAAGAGAGTCTTGGCCTGTGCCTTGGGATGCTCATGAATGTGCTCTACAATGGCCCAAGCAATAGAGATACCATCGTAGGTGCTTGTGCCGCGACCCAACTCATCAAACAAAATAAGACTGCGCTCAGAGATGTTATTGAGAATATTGGCCGCCTCATTCATCTCTACCATAAACGTACTCTCACCCACCGAAATATTATCGGATGCTCCTACGCGGGTAAATATCTTGTCTACAATACCTATGCGCGCAGCTTGGGCCGGAACAAAACAGCCTATTTGGGCCATGAGCACGATGAGAGCCGTTTGTCGCAAAAGTGCCGATTTACCCGCCATGTTGGGACCGGTAATCATGATTATCTGCTGCGAGTTGTTACTCAGCGATACTGAGTTCGATATATAGCTCTCGCCTATGGGCAATTGCTTCTCGATAACCGGGTGGCGACCCTCTGTAATATCTATATCGAGCGAATCGTTTACCTCTGGGCGTATATAACGGTTTTCTCGTGCTACGGTAACAAATGACAACAAGCAGTCGAGACGGGCTATAAGATTGGCATTGAGCTGTATGGCAGCAATATGCTCGCCAAGCGACAAGACAAGGTCGTTAAATATACGTGTTTCGAGTGCGAGAATACGCTCTTCGGCACCCAAAATCTTCTCTTCATACTCCTTGAGTTCTTGTGTAATATAGCGCTCGGCACTTACGAGAGTCTGCTTGCGTATCCACTCGGCCGGTACTTTATCTTTGTGCGTGTTACGCACCTCTATATAATAACCAAAGACGTTGTTATAGCTGATTTTGAGGCTGGGAATACCCGTACGCTCGGCCTCTTGTTGTTGTAGGCGCAAGAGATAGTCCTTGCCCGAGTAGGCTATCTCGCGCAATGAATCGAGCTCCTCGTTAACACCACGATTGATGATACTTCGTTTATTGAGCAATGCCGGAGCATCAGGATTGATTTCTCGAGCAATACGCTCACATATAAGCGCACAAGGATTGAGCAATTCGCCTATTTGGCGCAAAACCGGAGCATCGGTAATAGATGAGCAAAGCTCTTTGATAGGAGCAATAGCCGATAGGGCTACACGTAGCTGCACCATTTCGCGAGGAGTGATGCGACCCACAGCCACTTTTGATATAATGCGTTCCATATCACCTATCAACTCTAATTGAGGGCGAATAGCGTCCTCTATATCAGGATGGCGGAAGAAGTATTCCACAGCATCAAGACGCTCGTTGATGGGTGCTACATCTTTCAGCGGAAAGATAACCCAACGACGCAACATACGAGCACCCATGGGACTTATGGTGCGGTCTATAACATCCAATAGACTTTTACCGCCTTCGTTCATCGTATCGACAAGCTCAAGGCTGTGTATAGTAAATTTATCGAGGCGCACATATCTCTCCTCCTCTATACGTGATAGAGAGGTAATATGGTCTATATGAGTATGCTGGGTAATATCGAGATAATATAATATAGCACCTGCTGCTATGATAGCTGCCGGTTGATTGTGAAGTCCGAAACCTTTGAGGTTGCGTGTACCAAAGTGATGCAACAACTTATCGGTAGCCGCATCCTCGGTATATACCCAATCCTCCATTTCGTAGGTAAAGAAGCGTGAGCCGAAACGCTCATCGAAGGCCTTGCGCTTATTACGCTCGAGCAATACCTCCTTGGGCGAGAAGTTATTCAGCAACTTCTCTATATAATCGGGCGAGCCCTCGGCTGCCATATATTCACCGGTAGAGATATCCAGGAAGGCAACACCGCATCCTCCCTTGCCCATGTGTACACTGGCCAAAAAGTTGTTTTCGCGGTGATTGAGTATATTATCGTTGATAGACACACCCGGCGTTACCAATTCGGTGATTCCGCGTTTTACCAACTTTTTGGTAAGTTTGGGGTCTTCGAGTTGCTCACAAATAGCTACACGCTTACCGGCACGCACCAACTTGGGCAAGTAGGTATCTAACGCATGGTGTGGAAAGCCCGCCAACTCGATAGACTGAGCCGCGCCATTGGCACGACGTGTGAGGGTAATACCCAATATCTCAGAGGCCGAAATGGCATCGTCGCAAAAAGTCTCGTAAAAGTCGCCTACTCGAAACAATAGAATAGCATCGGGATGCTTAGTCTTCATCTCGAAGTATTGCTTCATGAGCGGGGTCTCTACGACTTTTTTCGACATAATATGTTTATTGTTTGATTTACAATTAGTTAATTAGACATATGTAGCTCTATTACTCTTGCATATATCGACATACATTGTTGATTTGCTCCGAGATAGATTGGCCAAACTTATGTTCAAAGAAGGCGCTGCCAATGGTAAACAATGATGGTGCAAGAGTCTTAATCTCGTCAAGACGGTCGTAGCTGTTGATGCTACCGGCCAAACACACAGGAACCTCTATTTCGCGCATAAAGGCATGATACAAGGCATCAATGTCACCAATATAACGGTAGCCCAAGAGATTGATACCATATACACCATGAGCAATACACTCCTTGGCCTCACGAACCAACTCGTCGATGTCGCCGGTCAATACTGACGGACGATTGACAATTTCGCCCACAAAGGGCATATACTTTAAGCCATGCTCTTGGCAATATTGGTTGATAGAATCGGCATATTTTGTACCCATGAGAATGTCGCAACCACACTCGGCCGCCAATTGAGCACCGGCAAGTCCCTCTTCCTCGGTGTATGCAACAACTTCAAGAAATGTTGTTTTGCCGCAAGCATGCATGCGGGCATACAATTCTTTCATCTGCTCTACGGGTAGTGAATGTTCCTTCATACCCCAACAGCAAGCCATTGAGTCTTTACATTCCTCAAAGACTTGTAGTGCATTATCGACAGTATAGTCATGCCAAGTGAGCATGACAACAAGTTCTGGTTTCTTTGACATTGTATTTTTTACATCAACCCACGCGGGATTTTATTTTTCACGGCTTATTATATAAGCATGCAAAGGTAGGGATTTTTTCGAAAAAACTACCACATTAGCACAGCAGATATTGATGTATTTTTCAACCAGCCCAACCGGCACGGTCGAGGTTGCGATAATTGATAGCTTCGCTGATGTGTTCAACGGTTATTTCGTCGCTACAAGCAAGGTCGGCTATAGTACGGGCAACCTTAAGGATGCGGTCGTAAGCACGCGCCGAGAGATTAAATCGCTCCATGGCAACCTTGAGGCGTTGTAGACCCTGCTTATCGGGTACAGCATAACGATTGAGCATACGGGTATTCATCTGCGCATTGCAGTATACACCGGGCTCATTGGCAAATCGTATAGCCTGAAGCTCACGAGCACGCATCACACGTTCGCGTATGGCACTACTCGGCTCGGTGGGTTGTGTCGACGATATTTTTTCAAACGGAACAGGTACTATCTCTACCTGTATATCAATGCGGTCAAGGAGAGGCCCCGATATTTTATTGAGATAGCGTTGCACTGCACCGGGGGCACAGATACACTCGCGGGTAGGATGGTTGTAGTAACCACACGGACAGGGATTCATCGAGGCCACCAGCATCACTCCGGCAGGATATTCGATGGTATACTTGGCTCGTGATACGGTTATTTTGCGGTCTTCAAGCGGCTGTCGCATCACCTCCAATACTTGTCGGCTGAACTCGGGCAACTCGTCGAGAAACAGCACTCCGTTGTGTGCCAAACTTATCTCGCCGGGTTGTGGATATGTACCACCACCTACAAGAGCTACACTCGAAATAGTATGATGTGGTGCTCGGAACGGACGTTGTGCCAACAACGACTCACCTCCGCGCATTTTTCCTGCCACGCTATGTATCTTGGTTGTTTCCAACGCCTCTTGTAGCGTAAGAGGAGGCAATATTGAGGGCAGACGCTTGGCCATCATAGACTTGCCGGCTCCGGGAGGGCCTATCAATATGATATTGTGACCACCGGCAGCAGCTACCTCAAAGGCTCGCTTGACATTCTCCTGTCCCTTTACATCGCAAAAGTCCAGGTCGGTCTTGGCAAAACTTGCATAGAATTCGGCTCGAGTATCTATCACGGTAGGCTCAAGTTCACGCTTGCCATCAAAGAACTCAATCACCTCGCTCACATGCTTTACACCATACACATCGAGGTTGTTTACCACGGCGGCTTCGCGCACATTTTCGTAAGGTACAATAAGACCCTTGAAGCCCATCTCACGAGCCTTTATTGCCATAGGCAGAGCGCCCTTGATGGGTAGTATCGTGCCATCAAGTGACAGTTCGCCCATGAGCATATAGGAAGATAACTTGTCGGCAGCAATCTGTTCATCGGCAGCCAATAGTCCTATTGCCAAGGGTAAGTCATAAGCCGCACCCTCTTTACGAATGTCGGCAGGCGACATGTTGACAATAACCTGTCGACGAGGAAACTTATAGTTGTTGTGTGTCAAAGCCGATTGTATGCGCTCGTGACTCTCCTTAACGGCCGCATCCGGTAATCCCACCATCAAAAAGCGAATACCCTTTGAGCAGTTTACCTCTATTGTTACCACCAAGGCATCTATGCCCTGCATGGCTGCGCCAAAAACTTTGACAAGCATCGTATGAGTGTATTAGGGTTTGAAAATAGGTGTTTCTATGGTATATTTGTCTATATTCACAAGTGAATCGAGTTGATTATCCAAGTCCTCGTCGGGCAACTGAGGCGTACGCACCAAGATATTACCTAATGAATCGCCCAACAAATAAACCGGTAATCGGGTCACCTTATACTTGGCTAATAAATCGGTCGTATATAGCCCATCACTCCACAAATCTACTACTCGCGAGGTATCACTATCGACTACACTGTGCCACTTAGCCGTATCCGTATCAAACGAGATAGTAACAACCTGCAGTTGTTTGTTGGTATATTGGCGGGCATAGTGTTGCAACACCTTGTGCATAACATCGGCCTTTTTATTTTCGGCTTGCCACAAACACACCAAGGTGGCAGCACTCTTGCGAGTTGCCACATAGTATATCGAGTCTGCATTGTTGAGCATACGCATATATGGTAGTTTACTATTATCACTATTAAAGGTAAGTTCTTGGCCCAAATGTTCCATTGTACGGGTTATATAAGGCAGTTTGGCCTTTTCATGAAGACCTTGCCATAATGAGTCGCACAAGGCATAGTTGTCATACCTCAACAGATAGTCGCCAATAAGTATACCGCTCATCACATCGCGACGATGGCTGTCTATATAACTGATTAACAAAGAGTCAAGTCGACGTTGTTTATCAATATATATATCCTCCAAGTTAGGACGGAATTCGCTTTGTAAAGTTGCGGCATAAAATTCGGTAAATATCTCGTTGTGCTTGGATATGAACTTCCATAAATTGCGATTGAGTGAATTTCCTTTCAACTCTATCTCGTAGGGTACTTTGGCATCACCCTTCAACTCGACACGTTGCCCATTACACAAATAGAGTCGCATAAAGGGTTGCCATCCCATTTGATATAATTGAACAGGAACAACTTCGGTCGATGTGCCCACCATCTCGATCTTGCCATCAATAGGGATGAGAGTATCTATAGCAATGCCTAAGTCGTTATTATACACAGCTAACAACGGACGACCACCCAAGTTGTTTATCTCGCCCTTGATAACAAACACATCTTTCTGCTCACCACAAGCAGTCAGCAGAACGAGCGTTATGAGATATAGCAATATATTGCGCTTCATTTTTCTTCCTATTTATACACCTACAATACTATGCAATGCCCATAAGTTCTATCTCGAAGATGAGAGTAGAGCCACCGGGGATACCCGGAACAGAACTCTTGCCATAGCCCATCTCGGCAGGGATATACAACTCCCACTTATCACCCACATGCATTTGTTGCAGAGCAATAATCCAGCCCTGTATAAGTTCGCTCAAGCGACATGCCAAAGGAGCACCTCCGCGACTGCTATCAAACTTCTTACCATTGATGGTGCGACCTGTATAGTGTGCTATAACAATACTGCGTCGTGAGGGAGTGGGTCCGGCAGCATTACCCTTTGCCAGCACTTTATAGTATATACCCATCGGCAAAGCCTTTACACCCTCTTCTTGCGACTTAGCTTGCAACCAGGCCTTGTTTGCCTCTACATATTCTCGTTTTGCCATACAATTATTTTTTTCATGTTTATACCTCACAAAGGTAGCGATAAGATATAAAAAAAACAACCCCGAATAAATTCGAGGTTGTCATATTGACACATAGGTATTTACAAAATCACTTTACGATGTTCCACAATATAGAAACCTCGTGTAAGGTCATTGATGACATTTACACCTTCATGCACGGTTTTATATATCAGCACACCATCGGCTCTCACTATCTTTATCACCGTGCTTGTCGGAGATACCACGTATAACACGCCCCCCGCAGTGTAAATGGTTATATCAGACACCTCTTGTTGCTCGATACCGGTGTATAAGTAACCATTGTAATTGTACACACCGTTATTGATGAAAATAAGATCGGCTGTCTGATTACCATTACCACCCTGCCCTTTGTTGAA
The DNA here is from genome assembly GCA_904502265.1 of uncultured Barnesiella sp. GTDB lineage: Bacteria > Bacteroidota > Bacteroidia > Bacteroidales > Barnesiellaceae_A > Barnesiella_A. The sequence continues at coordinate 6,851 of CAJGDT010000070.1, forward strand.
TATAATCATGGGTGACACCAAGGCTTTGTCTGTAGTAAATGAAATATACCACATGCCTTCATTGTTGCGAGTCATGGCTTTGCCCGGCCACGAACCCAGGTATTCTTTATTTCCATTACCGGCATCCCACACATAGGCATATACCGTAGAGTTACCCCAGTTGGTGTCATTATAGTAAGCTGTCCATTGTTGTGGAGTGTTGGGTACAACAGGTTCATCGGGAATCTCACCGGCACCTTCTATCGTCTTCACATAACCATTGGCGTTGTAGTATCCACCATTCACCCAAGTCATATCGCTTGTTTGAGACGAACCATTATTGAATATGATACCCGATCCGTCGGGAATTTTATCTGTTCCTGTGTAGCTCCACTTCCATATATTGTTGCCTAAATAGGTGCAAGTTTGTCCCGGCCAAGTACCACCGGTATAGTTCTTCGAGCTACTCCACACCCAGGCACGTATCTTACCGTCCCAGTCGGCACTATTCTCAAAGAATGCAGCCTGCTCACCTTCGCTCATCGAAGGAGCAATAGGCTCTTCAGGCTCTTGCGTGCCTCCTTCGGGGTCGCTGCCACCATTGACACTCGAACGTTCCTCCTGCGTGCCATCATATTGCTTTTGTGATACAGCATTAGAAGAAGTATTATAGAGATACTTGCCATCATCACCCACCTTGCCAGGAGCCGAAGTCTTCGATGTATTGAGTACATAGATGCGCATATTTCCCTTTCCCGAGCATGTGGCAGTCAAAGTACCATTGGTGACAGTCTTTGTATCGCCGGTGATAACATCGACATAAGTACCATTTTCTACTCCCGTGAATGTAGCTCCACCACTGATAGTAACCAACGCATACGAGTCGGTAGTGCTATCGGTATAACGACGCTTGAAAGCAAAACTTCCCGAGCAACCTTGGGTGCTATATTGTCCCTTGCGCAATGCCGGAACTGCTGCACGTATGCGGTTGAGTCGCTGAATGTGCATGGCCAGCGGATGCGACAAGGTGGCCGCTATGTTGCCACTTGCCTGGCTATATTGGGCAAAGTCGCTCACCTCAATATCTCCTTTGATATAGCCACCATAGTAGGCACGGCCGGTCTGGCTCAATGCTATATTAGGGCCATTATCTATAACAGAGCCCTTACGAAATTGTATCTCCGAGCCATAATAGATACAGGGAATACCACGAAAGGTAAACATCAACGACAAGTTTTCGGCCCACACATCCTCGTTCTGATTGAAGCGAGTACCCTCGGGAGCTCCATCGGGTGCATAGTCGTGCGAGTCGACATACACAACATTATAGGTTGCATCGTTGTAGTATTTATCACCATATTTTACACTGAAAGCCTCAGTAGCTGTGCGGAAGTTCCAGTGCATAGGAAAGTC
>CAJGDT010000071.1 GCA_904502265.1 uncultured Barnesiella sp.
AAATTCCTCTTTAATAGCCTTCTTGAGTCGCGATATGCGGTTGTATACTACCGACTTTTCTTTACCCAACAGTACGGCAATGGTAGTGGCCGATAGTCCGGCTACGAGGTATGCGTATAGGCGGTAGTCTTTCTCTTTGAGGGTGAGATGTTCGGCTCGGAAGCGATGCATCATGTTGCCATGTTGCAGGTTGAGAACTCTCTCAAACTCGGCTTGTGCATCGTCGTCTTTGCGCAGTTCTTCAATAATCTCCTTTACCTCGGCTATAACCTTCTTTTGCAACTTGTCGCTACCCTCATACACGTAGTATTGCTCACACAGGCGTGAGAGAATGGCATAGTTGCTACCCGACTTGAAAGAGTGTTCCTCGGCTTGCGGGGTTGCTGTAGCTGTAGGTGTGGAGAGTTGCTTGAAGTCCTTAATAAGCGACAGCATATCGTCGAATGAGTATTCGCGATATAAGCCATAGCGCAAGTTGCCCCAAAGTTTGATATTGAAGAAACGAAGACGAATAATGTTGCTCGAAAGCAACCAATCAATAAATTTTTTAGCATCCATAATCATTTGTTTTTTTGAGTTGTGGGTTTGTGACAAATGTAGTATAGAGCTACGAGGTGAGTGCCATTTTAGGCTTTCTATAATCTATCAAAAGCAAATTTTGCGACAATGTAATCGCTTTATATATAGGTGATTGCGTATCCGTGCAATAGTACTGTTCTATCATGGGGCTTTTTGCCTCTATCGGCTACACAATATTGCGTAATTTTTCGAGTACATCTTGTATCTTTTCGTATGTTGTAATGCGAGTAGGTACAAGGGGCAGACGCAGTTTGTTCTCAATCATACCCATGAGGTTGAGCAAGCATTTAACGCCCGCAGGGTTGCCATCGACAAATAGAAGACTGAACAGTTCAGTGAAACGGTGGTGAATGGTAAGTGCCTGATTGTAGTTGCCATTGAGGGCCAATCGCACCATACGGCTGAACTCCTTGGGGAAGGCGTTGCCGATAACCGATATAACGCCTACTGCACCCAGCGTAATGAGTGGGAATGTAACACCATCGTCGCCCGAGATAACCATGAAGTCGTGGGGCTTGTTCTTGATGATGTCGTCCATCTGCGAAATATTGCCCGAAGCCTCTTTAATAGCAACAATGTTGTTGAAATCGCGAGCCAAACGCAATGTTGTTTCGGCGGTCATATTTACGCCCGTGCGTCCCGGCACGTTGTAGAGTATGATAGGTAGAGGTGAGGCCTTGGCAATTGTAGCGTAGTGCTGGTAGATACCCTCTTGCGATGGCTTGTTGTAGTAGGGCACGACCGAAAGAATCGCATCGTAGCCACTCAAATCTTCGTTTACCAAATGCTCTACCACTGTGCGAGTATTGTTACTACCCACGCCCAATACCAAAGGTATGCGGCCTCGAGTGCGTTCAACAACGAAGCGTTGTATTTGTCTTTTTTCATTCTCCGATAGCGAGGGTGTCTCACCGGTAGTACCCAGCACTACAAGGTAGTCGGTACCATTTTGTATTTGGTACTCCAACAATCGTGCAAGGGCATCAAAATCGATGCTCTCATCTTCTTTGAATGGAGTAATAAGGGCTACTCCCATGCCACTGAGGTTAATTAAAGACATATGTGTTTGCTTTGGTTTTTGGTTCACAAAGATAATAATAAGCGAAAGAAATACAAAGTTTGCCTCATTATTTTACGAGGAGAGAAAGTGTGTTGTGGAATTATTTCAATAGTATTGTTTTAGGTGCTATTTGCGCCTCTAAGTAACCCTGCTATGTGTAAAATAGTACGTATATAAGCACAGATTGGCAAAAAATGTGTAAATTCGCAGTCGCTTATTATTAAACGAACTTTGAACGAAATTTACATGAAACAACGCAAATTTTATATCCTAATATTGATGCTTTTCACGGCCTTTGCATCGATGGCACAATGTCGCGAAGCTATTCCTTATGCCGACTTTGAGCAGTGGGTGACACGCAATATCACAGAGTCTCCAATATTAGGTGGTAAAGACCGATCGCTCTATGCTATTGCTCCCGATACGGTAATCAATGGAGCTATCGTGTATCGCAATATGGGAGGCTCTCCCTGGGCTACTTCTAATGCTTATGCCAATATAGTAGGTATCAAGAAGGTGAGTTGCACAGCTGTTCCTGAAGAGCGAGAAGGTGGTGGTAGATGTGTCCGCCTCGATTCGAAACTCGAAGTGGTGCGTGTGTTAGGCTTGGTTGACATAGAAGTACTCATAAGTGGTTCAATATATTTGGGCGAACTCTACGAGCCTATTCGATCGGCCAATAACCCATATGGCAAAATGACTATGGGTATACCTTTTACCAAACGTCCAAAGAAGTTGGTGTTTGATTATAACCTTAAAATGTCGGAGTGTGGCAACCGTATCTACTCTACCGGCTTGAGTCCCAAAAAAGTTGTTCAAGGCCCCGATAGTGCCGAGGTGTATATTTTATTACAACATCGTTGGGAAGATGAGAAAGGTAATGTATATGCCCATCGCATAGGTACTGGTCGCGAGCGTTTTACACAATCGACCAACGGATGGGTCAATGGCTATACAATAGATGTCAACTATGGCGATATAAGCCCAAAGCCCTATTTCCGCCCCTATATGGACTTGCTCAACGGCAAGCGCAGTTATTCGTGCATGAATAGCAAAGGTAAGATTGTGCCGGTGCAAGAGATAGGCTGGGGTGCACCTGATGAGGAGGTGACACACATGCTTGTTATGGCATCTTCGGGTTGTGGTACGGCGTTTGTAGGTGCCGAGGGGACAACTCTGTTGATTGATAATATTTTTCTCGAATACTAAATTGTAATTCTATCATATCATGATTATTCCTCAACCACTACAGCCGGGCGATACCATTGCAATTGTTTCGCCGTCGAGCAAGATAAATTCAGAGTATATCAAGGGGGCAATAGATCGTCTTGAATCGTGGGGCTATCGTGTCGTTGTGGGTACTCATGCATATGGTGCACATGGCAATTTTGCCGGTACACCCGATGATCGTTTGTCGGATTTGCGTAATGCTCTACACGACCCTGAGGTTAAAGCTATCCTTTGTGCGCGTGGGGGCTATGGTGCCGTGCATCTGTTGGATAGTATTGCACCAGAGGAGATCCGCGACAATGCCAAGTGGATTATTGGTTTTAGTGATATATCGGCATTACATGCTGCATGGGTAAATGCCGGAGTGGCTTCGTTGCATGCTCCCATGTGTAAGCATCTTACTATTGAGCCCGAGACACAGGCTTCTACACAATACTTCCGCGCTATTCTGTCGGGAAAAAGACCCCAATACCATGCCGAAGTGCATCCGTTCAATCGCTATGGAGAAGTGCGTGCCAGAGTGGTAGGTGGCAATATGGCCGTATTGTGCGGATTGCTACGAACCCCCTATGACTTGTTTCAAGAGAATACAATACTCTTTATAGAAGACGTAGGCGAGCGTACCTACAAGATCGAGCGCATGCTATATAATTTGGAGTTGGCAGGTGTGTTACCCCGATTGGCCGGACTTGTAGTGGGGCAGTTTACCGATTACAAAGAGGACCCCGGCATGTGCGCTACAATGTATGAAATGATAGCTGCCCGTGTGGCTCGTTACGATTATCCGGTAGCTTTCAACTTCCCTGTCGGACATGTTACTGACAACCATCCCATTATTGAGGGAGCAGAGGCTACCCTATCGGTAACATCGCAAGGTACAATATTGAGTTTCTGATATCAAATAACTATTATGTGACAAACTGCATAGATATTCGGCTTGAGCCTTGAATTATTCAAGTAAGCTTGATATTATTTCGCACGTTTGTTTTATCTTTGCCCTTATGAAAAAGTTGTCTAAATACTTGGTTGCTCCTGTTGTATTGTTGTTTGTGCTATGTAGCTGTAGCGGAATGAAAACAAAGTCGGCAGATAACAACCAACTCAAGTCGCTTGTGACTATACCCGCATTCGATGCCGATAGTGCATATAATTACGTGGCTCAACAAGTAGCTATGGGCTACAGGGTGCCTGGATCGACAGCACACAAAAATACTGCTCAGTGGCTTGCCAACGAGATGACTCGACACGGGGCCGAAGTGATAGTGCAGGAGGCAACACTAAATGTATATAATGGCGACAAAGTGCCTATGTACAACATTATAGCACAATTTGCCCCCGAGAAAAACAACCGCATACTATTGGCGGCACACTGGGACTCGCGTCCTTATGCCGATCATGATTCCAATCCCTACAACCATCGTAGTCCCATTGATGGTGCTAATGATGGCGCAAGTGGCGTAGGCGTATTGCTCGAAATAGCCCGACATTTAGGTGCTGTGCCTCCTACAATGGGTGTAGATATTATCCTCTTTGATGTCGAGGATTATGGTGCTCCCGAGTGGGTAGGCGGTGACAACTCCGACACTTGGGCGCTTGGTTCGCAGTATTGGGCTACACACCCTCACATCCCCGGTTATAGGGCTCGTTACGGCATTTTGCTCGATATGGTGGGTGTTTCCGGTCTATGTTTCTACCGCGAATATTTTTCACAACATTACGCCTCGCACATCATCGACAAAGTGTGGGAGTGCGCCGACCGTCTGGGTTACGCATCGGTTTTTGTCAACACAATGGGCGGTGCTATCACCGACGACCACCTAAATATGAACAAGGCCGGTGTGCCTTCGATTGATATTATACAGATGAGTGGATATTCCGAAACCGGATTTTTCGACCAATGGCATACAATTGATGATACCATGGAGCATATCGATCCTTATATGTTGGGTGCTGTGGGAGAAACTGTGTTGACAGTTATATATGAAGAGAAATAAAAAATAGAAAAGAATATGACAATAGAACAACTACAAGAAGAGATAATCGACGAGTTTTCGATATTCGATGATTGGATGGATAAGTATCAACTTCTCATCGATATGGGTAATGCGTTGCCTGCACTTGATGAGGTGTATAAGACTGATCAAAACCTAATAGAAGGTTGCCAAAGTCGCGTGTGGTTACATGCCGACTATGCCGATGGTATCATAACCTATGAGGCCGAGAGCGATGCTATTATTGTAAAAGGTATTGTTTCGTTACTCGTACGTGTACTATCGGGACACACTCCCGATGAGATATTGGATGCCGACCTCCACTTTATTGAGGAGATTGGTCTTACCGAGCACTTGTCACCCACACGTTCTAATGGCTTGGTAGCCATGGTTAAGCAAATGCGCCTTTACGCATTGGCATTTAAGACTAAGGCCAATGCCTGATTGATAACCGAACATCCTTGAATAATGAAAAAAATAACCGTATTCTGCTCATCATCGCAGCAACTTGACCAACACTATTACGAAGATGCCTCCTTGATAGGTAATTGGATAGGAAGTCATCGTTGCACATTGGTGTATGGAGGCTCGGCTCGCGGCACAATGGAGGTAGTTGCGTGCACAACAAAGGAGTCGGGAGGTAAGGTGCACGGTATCATCCCCGAACGCTTTGCCTCACAAAACATGGCCAGCGCCTACGCCGACGAAGTGAGCGTAACTGTCGACATGCACGAGCGTAAGCGTAAACTACTTGCCGAGAGTGATGCCGTAGTGGTATTGCCCGGTGGAGCCGGCACAATGGATGAGTTTTTAGATGCCTACGTCAGTCGCAAGCTTGGCTATATCAAGGCTCCTATTATCGTGTGCAACAAGGGTGGATTTTTCAATCCTTTATTGGCACAGCTCGAACGTTGCTATGCCGAGCGATTTGCATCACCCCTCGAGGTGGGCATGTATCAAGTTGCCGACGATGCAGCACATTGCTGCCGTATGTTAAGCCGTTTGTTTCCAGCATTAAATAATATAAACCATGAAGAAAAGTAACCTCTATACCGCCACCGGCGACAAAGGCACAACCTCGTTGGTAGGTGGCAAACGTGTGTCGAAATGCGATGCACGACTCGAAGCCTATGGCACAACCGATGAACTGAATGCCCACATAGGCTTACTCGTAGCCATGATGCCGGCCGGTGACGATGTGGCTCTGTTGCGCCGCATACAAGACACCCTCTTTATTGTTGGCTCGGCATTAGCTACCGACCTCGCTACTACAACCCTGCATGAGGCCAGCCAGCTCAAGGAGGAGGAGATAACCTGCGTAGAACAACGCATTGACTACCTTGACAGCCAGGTGCCCCCCTTGTGCAAATTTGTGCTTCCCGGTGGAGCTACAGCTGCTGCACAAGCACATGTGTGTCGCACAGTGTGTCGTCGTGCCGAGCGTTGCATCTGTGCCCTGGCCGAACAACACGAGGTAGCCGATAACGTGCAACGATATGTCAATCGCCTATCGGATTATTTCTTTGTTTTGGCTCGCTACATCAATCACACAACTTCCACTCCCGAGATTTTCTGGGGTGATCGATGATATATTGCATTTTTTAACATAATATGTGTTATAATTTTTCATTTTCTATTGTTTGTTAGCTGTATATTTCAATATATTTGCGATTGAAATATTCACTTAATTAAAATAATTTGTAAAAATGAAAAAGATTTATTTGTCAGTTTGCTTAATTTTTGCCATAATCCTAACTTCTTGCGATAAGACTGTAGTAGGTGGTAAATACTTCGAAACACGAGTTGTTGAGCAACAACAATCATTGCAATATAACAGCATCGCAGTATATGACAATATCGATGTCAACGTAACATACGGAGCACATGCCATGTCGATATATGCCCCCGGCAATGTTCAGCCCCACATCTCAACAACAGTTGTAGATGGTGTATTGGTAGTAAAGTATGCCGATGGTGTAAGAGTGTTGATGGACGAAGAACCTGCAGTACTCATCACCCATCCGGGTATGGTAGCCGTACATAATACAGATAGTACCGGACAAAGCCTCGGCGACCCCAACAACACACTGCAATCGTTGCGAGTTGAAGGCGACGGCGATATTGAGGTGTCGGGTCTTGATGTGCCACAACTTACAGCTACCATTATTGGTAGCGGAAGCATATCGTTGAGAGGTACTGCACAAGAAGCTCAATACACTATCGATGGCCGTGGTGACATAGATGCCGACCGCATGAGTGTAGGCACACTGCAAGCCACAGTAAATGGTCAAGGTGAAATAGAATGTTACGCACGCGAACGCCTTGATGCTCACGCCAAGGGTTTGGGCGAAATTAAATATCAAGGACCTCCCACGCTACAGGTAACAAGTAGCGGACGCGTAGTACGCGACATAGATTAACAAAAAGTTCCAAACAATATGAAGACAAAAACGCTTATAGCCGCAACCATGGCTTTCGTCCTATCAGCCGGATTTGCTTGGGCCGATGACGACCAACACAACAACTACACAACACTAAATGTAGATAATATTGGTCCCTTTGAAAACATCATTTCAAATGCACCGTTTGACATAGAATTTACGCAACGAGATGAGCAAAAGGTAAGCATCTATGGCGCCCCCTCACAAGTAGCCAATGTAAACATTACACTCATGGGCAAGTCGCTCATTGTAGGATGCAAAGAGAATAGCAATGTATCGCACGTAAAGGTAATAGTAACGGCCCCCGACCTATTGTGTGCCATTGCAGGTGCCGGTGGCGACATCGAAGTCAAATACCTCGACAACCGCAAGTTTACAGCTACCGTATCGGGTAGCGGCGATATCGAGCTCACAGGCTCGTGCGACCAAGCCGTGTACAACGCCAATGGTAGCGGAGACATCGATGGTGAAGAGTTTCGCGTAGAGTACCTCGATGCCACCGTAAATGGATCGGGAAGTATCGACTGTCGCTGCACTGAGACCCTCAACGCCAACGTTGTAGGCAGTGGTGAGATAGAGATACACGGACCCACTCGCATGGTCAACCGTGCCGGACGCAAGGCAGCCATTCGCCACGACCATTGATAAGACTAATCCCATATCTAACAATACACCCTTGCATTGGTAGTGCAAGGGTGTATTGTTTGTAGAGTACTATATTTAGCCCCACACAGCAATAAAGCGCAACCCTATTTTGCACCTTTATACAATAGGTACGCTGAAAAAACAGCCAAAAATTTTGCTATCACGAAAAAGCACACTATCTTTGTCGTCGCAAATAAAAATCGCACTGCGAAAGTAGCTCAGTTGGTAGAGCATAACCTTGCCAAGGTTAGGGTCGCGGGTTCGAGCCCCGTCTTTCGCTCATGGTCTGCC
>CAJGDT010000072.1 GCA_904502265.1 uncultured Barnesiella sp.
CATCATGGACACCTTTGCCGCTATGGCACTGGCATCGCTACCACCCGACGAGCACGTAATGCAAGAGAAACCCCGACCTATGACAGCTCACATCATCACACCCATGATGGCTCGCACCATTATGGCTACCGGACTGCTGTTTGTAACATTTCTTTTTGCACTATTGCAATATTTCAATCACACTGATGTAACAGCCTTCTCGCAAATCGAGTGGGGCAAGATATTCAGTTATTGTTTCCAAGCAAGTCAACACGGTTCACTATCGCCCTACGAATTGTCACTCTTCTTCACCATATTTGTGATGCTGCAATTCTGGAACATGTTCAATGCCAAGGCTTTTGCTACCGGCACATCGGCATTCAGCTCGATATGGAAATGCAATGGCTTCCTATGCGTAGCATTGTTGATAGTAGTAGGACAAATTCTCATTGTAACCTTTGGCGGCGAGATGTTCAGTGTTACACCCCTTTCACCCGACGATTGGTGGCAACTCATACTCGCAACATCGATTGTGGCAATCGTTGGCGAAATATTCCGATTTTCGACCCACATTTTTGACCGATGCAAAAAGAGGTAAAAAAGAATGACTTAAAAAGCTATAAAATCAGTTATTTATATTAATTTTGTAACATATTTTACTAAAACCATTATACACTATATTTTATGGAATTAATACACAGCCTTAATCGTGCTGCTGATAACATCAGAGTCTTGGCAGCAGCGATGGTAGAAAAAGCAAAATCGGGTCACCCCGGTGGTGCTATGGGTGGTGCTGACTTCACCAACGCACTCTATGCCAAATATTTGGTGTATGACCCCGATGATGCACAATGGATCAACCGAGACAGATTCTTCCTCGATCCCGGTCACATGTCTCCCATGCTCTACAGCGTACTTGCATTCACCGGCAAGTTTACTATGGAAGAACTTCAAAGTTTCCGTCAATGGGGTAGCGTAACACCCGGTCACCCCGAGGTAGACTTTGCTCGTGGTATTGAAAACACATCAGGTCCCCTCGGTCAAGGTCACGCCATGGCTGTAGGTGCTGCTATTGCCGAGCAATTCTTTACAGCACGTTTCGGTCAATGGATGTCGCACAAGACTTATGCTTTCATCTCTGACGGTGGTATTCAAGAGGAGATTTCACAAGGTGCCGGTCGTATTGCCGGTTACTTGAAGCTCAGCAACCTCATCATGTTCTACGATAGCAATAATATCCAACTCTCAACCGGCACAGGCGAGGTAACATCGGAAGATACTGCTGCTAAATATCGCGCTTGGGGCTGGAATGTATTGGAGATTGACGGCACTGACGCCGCAGCTATATGCCAAGCTATCGAGACTGCTCAAAACGAAAAAGAGCGTCCTACCCTCATCATTGGTCGTACCATTATGGGTAAGGGTTGTATTACAGCCGATGGCTCAAGCTTCGAACACCAATGCTCTACTCACGGCCAACCCTTGAGCAAATCGGGTGCAAGCTACGAGAAGACTATCGAAAACCTTGGTGGCGATGTTGCCAACCCCTTCACACTCTTCCCCGAGACCGAGGCTCTCTACGCTGCTCGCCGCGAGGAGTTGCGTCGCATTGTTGCAGAGCGCAAGGCCGAACAAGCCGCTTGGGAAAAAGCCAATCCCGAACAAGCCGAAGAGTTGAGAAAATACTTCGCCAACGAAGTACCCGCTATCGACTATGGTGCAATCGAATTCAAACCCAATATTGCCACTCGTACAGCATCGGCTACCGTACTCTCAGTACTCGCCGAAAAGTGCAAGAACATGGTAGTATCATCGGCCGACCTTGCCAATAGCGACAAGACCGACGGCTTCTTGAAGAAGACACACGCATTTGCACCCGGCGATTTTACAGGCGCATTCCTTCAAGCTGGCGTTGCCGAGTTGACAATGGCCGTTATCGTAAACGGTATGTTGTTGCATGGTGGTATGCACGCTGCTTGTGGTACATTCTTTGTATTCTCTGACTATATGAAGCCCGCCGTGCGCATGGCCGCATTGATGGAACTTCCTGCCAAATACATCTGGACACACGACGCATTCCGTGTAGGTGAAGACGGTCCCACTCACGAGCCCGTAGAGCAAGAAGCTCAAATTCGCCTCATGGAGCAACTCAAAAACCACAGCGGTCAAAACAGTATGCTCGTGTTGCGTCCTGCCGACAGTGCCGAGACAGCAGTTGCATGGAAACTTGCAATGGAGAACACTTCTACTCCCACTGCATTGATACTTTCACGCCAAGATATCAACGATATCCCCGCTATGGGCGAATGTCGCTACACCGAGGCTTTACAAAGTGTTAAGGGTGCTTACATCGTAGCCAAGGATGAAAATCCCGATGTGGTATTGGTTGCCAACGGTTCAGAGGTATCAACACTCTACGAAGCAGCACAAATACTCAAAGGCGAAGGCATCCGCAGCCAAATCGTATCGGCTCCCTCTCTCGGTTTGTACGCACAACAATCTCAAGAGTACAAAGATACAATCATCCCCCAAGGCTTGCCCATCTACGGCTTGACAGCAGGTTTGCCCTCAACATTGTGGCCCATTGTAGGTAGCGACAGAGGTTTGATACATGGTCTCGACCACTTCGGTCACTCGGCTCCCTACAAGGTACTCGACGAAAAATTGGGCTTTACACCCCAACTCGTTGCCGAAGAGATTAAGAAGTTCTTAGGCAAATAATGTACCACAATTGTTATATAGAATATACATTAGAATATAGAATTACAAATTACGGTTTAATGATTGTATGAGAAACGTAATATTGTAATAAAAATACGGTTTTTAAACATTTAGTTTGTTTTTTTTAATTCTAATGTATACCTTTGACAATTGAATCAGGACGAGATTTATCTCGTGGGAAAATAAGCACAAATTATAAACCAAATTAATAAATTGATTATGAAGAAGTTATTTACAGTTTTGATGCTTTTGGCATTATTCGTTGCTCCCGCAACTATGGCTGCAACTACCGAAACTGAGACTACACCCGATGAATCTCAAGGCCTTTTGCTTAACGGCTTCTGGGATAACTGGTATATCTCTCTCGATGGTGGTATCAGCATGTTCTTCAGCCCTAACGATGGCAATTTCTGCGATTTTTCACAACGCATTTCTCCCAATGTAAGCTTAAACTTTGGCAAATGGTGGACTCCCATTTTCGGTACAAGAATTGGTTTGGAGTACATGGCTGCCAATGGTGCTACTGATGTAACTACAGCATTTGGTTTCCAAGATGCTGCAAGCTACAACAACTTGTTCGTACAAAAACACCAAGGTCTTCGTCCTCACCTCGATGGTATGGTTGACCTCATCAACTTGTTTGGTGGCTATAGCAAAACCCGCGTTTACTCACTCGTAATCTACGGTGGTTTTGGTTATGGTTACGGTTGGGCATCAGACAGCCCCATCTCAAGCGGTAAGTGGGCTACTGAGCTCCGTGGTGGTTTGATCAACAGCTTCCACGTAAGCAATGCAGTAGATGTTAACATCGAGCTCAAAGCTAGCAAATATGATAGCGGTCTTACAGCTGAAAGAGGTACTGAATTGAACAACTTCATGGCATCTGCCACTGTTGGTGTTGCTTACAAGTTCAACGAGCGTACTTGGGAAGCTCCCGTTATCCCCGTTATTGTTCCCGTTGTTCCCAAATACAGCGATGCTGAAGGCGATGCTCTCGTAGCAAGATTGCAAGAGGCAAACAACCGCATCAAAGACCTTGAAAACGAATTGGCTATCGCCAACGAGAACTTGGCCAAGGCTTTGAACGAAGCCGGTGATGATGCTCCTGCTTATACTATCTACTACGACATCAACCAATCGGCTATCAATGCTTGCAACAAGAAAGTTGTTAAGGCAATGGCTGAAGCTATCAAAGCAGACCCCAATACAAAATATGTAATTACTGGTTATGCTGATAAAGAAACAGGTACTGATGCATTCAATGCAAAATTGCGTGAGGCTCGTGCTCAATCTCTTTACAAAATGCTTGTTAAGTGTGGTGTAAATCCTGATCAACTCTCAACTGCTACCGACACCAATCCTCTCAACAAGTTCAACTATGTACTTGACCGTGCTGCTACTATCAAAGTTGTAAAATAATTAATTGTAGCAACGATATACAAAACGTTCCATTCGTAAGCGAATGGAACGTTTTTTCTTTTATAACATACCCAATTGAGGCAACCCTTGAGAAACACACTAATATTAAGCACCCATCTGAAAAAAAATAGTGATATTTGCACCAAATTACATATCTATTAAACCATATAAAGCAGCATGAATACATACATCCACTTCGACCAGATGCACTTCTACGCATTTCATGGGGTTGACCCACAAGAACTCGCTGTAGGCAACAACTACAGCATTGACCTCTGCTTGAAGATACCTTTCGGCAACGCCATGCAAAGCGACGCATTAGAAGACACAATCAACTATGCAGAGATATATGATGCAATAGAAAGCGTAATGTCAATACCATCAAAGTTACTGGAACATGTTGTCGGACGCATCATTGACACACTGCAACAACGATTTCCGAACATCGCAGGCGGACGCATAGCCCTATATAAAGAAAATCCCCCCATCCCAGCCAAGATAGACCGAGTGGGGGTTATTGTAGAATGGTAATAAGACTGTATTACATAGGTATTTTCTCTACACGACGGTTGTGACGGCCGCCCTCAAAAGCTGTTGCAAGGAAAATATCGACAATCTTGTCCGAAAGCTCGAGAGGAATAAAACGACCGGGCATAACAAGCACATTAGCATCATTGTGAAGGCGAGCCAATTCGGCCAACTCCTCAGTCCAGCACAATGCCGAACGAATACCTTGGTGCTTGTTCAAGGTCATATTTATACCATTACCGCTACCACAGATAGCTATACCGGGATAACATTCGCCACTCTCTACGGCAAGAGCCAAAGGGTGTGCGAAATCGGGATAATCTACACTTTCGGTCGAATAACAACCAAAATCTTTACACTCATAACCACGAGATTGGAGCATAGCTTTTACTCGCTCTTTCATCTCATAGCCTGCATGATCACACGCAAGTCCTATTGTTTTTTTGTCTGTCATAGTATATAATATTATATGTAGGGCAAATATACAAAGAATGCTACGAAATATACAATGCTTGGTTTGATATTTTGCATCACTATCATGCATATTATCAACACAACAATAAGAGAGCAAATGGACTGAGGTAACAAGACAAAATAAGTAATCTTATTTTTTTGCACCCATAGAAAGTTTTGCTATCTTTGCTGTTATACGTTATGATAGTAAAACCATAGAAATATGTCTACACCCCAAACCATACATGACAGCCTTGTTCTCATCCCTACCTACAACGAGAAAGAGAATATTGAGAACATCATTAGAGCAGTTTTCAATCTTCCCGAGTTGTTCGATATTTTAGTTATTGACGACAACTCACCCGACGGAACTGCCGCTATAGTCAAAGACCTTCAAAAGGAATTCCCCGAGCAACTTCATATCATAGAACGCAAGGGCAAACTGGGTTTAGGCACAGCATATATAGCCGGCTTCAAGTGGGCCATAGAGCATCGCTACGACTACATCTTTGAGATGGATGCCGACTTCTCGCACAATCCCGAGGACTTGCTCCGTCTTAAGGCGGCTTGTCGCGACAATGGTGCCGACATGGCTATCGGTTCGCGTTATGTGTCGGGCGTGAATGTTGTCAACTGGCCTATGGGACGCGTTATCATGTCATACTACGCATCGAAATATGTGCGCATCGTAACAGGACTAAAAATACACGATACCACAGCCGGATTTGTATGCTATCGTCGCGAGGTATTGGAGACCATGGAGCTCGACAAGATACAATTCAAAGGCTATGCCTTCCAGATAGAGATGAAGTTTACTGCCAAAATGTGTGGCTTCAATATACAAGAAGTACCCATTATCTTCATCAACCGCGTACTGGGCGAGAGCAAGATGAGTGGAGGTATCTTCAGCGAGGCCGTATTTGGCGTTATCAAGCTCAAGTGGGGTAGCCTCTTCCGCAAATATCCGCAGAAAAAACACTAATAGTCATGCGCACAATTATTCAAAACGGTCTTATCATCAACGAAGGCCGAGAGTTTGTCGGTAACATTATCATCGACAACAATATCATTACACACATTGTCGAAGGCAACCTTGATGCCTGCATATTGGCTATGGCCGATCGCATCATCGATGCACAAGGCTGCTGGGTTATACCCGGTGTCATCGACGACCAAGTACACTTCCGCGAGCCCGGCTTGACTCACAAGGCCGATATAGCAACCGAGAGTCGTGCTGCTGTGGCCGGTGGTGTTACATCGTACATGGATATGCCCAATACCAAGCCGGCTACCATTACAGCCGACGCTCTTGCTTGGAAACAACAACAAGCACAAGAGACCTCTATTGCCAACTACTCATTCTACATAGGTGCTACCAACGACAATGCCGAGTTGATTACCACCCTCGACTATACTCACGTGTGCGGTATCAAGCTCTTTATGGGTTCATCGACAGGCAATATGCTTGTAGACGAGAGCAAGACTCTCGAGAAAATCTTTGCCGAAGCACCCGTTTTGGTAGCAACACACTGCGAAGAAGAAGAGGTTATTCAGGCCAATCGCGCCCGCTACACAGCCATGTTTGGCGAGGATTTGCCTATATACTTCCACCCCATGATACGCAATGCAGAGGCTTGCTATCGTTCGTCAGCCAAGGCTGTCGAATTGGCTACACGTCACAATGCCCGCTTGCACTTGCTCCACCTCTCTACAGCACGTGAACTTACCTTGCTCGAGGATCGTCCTTTGGCCGAAAAACGCATCACCGGCGAGGTGTGCGTACACCACTTGTGGTTCGATGATAATGACTACGCCACTTACGGCAATCGCATCAAGTGGAACCCCGCCATCAAGACCTGTGCCGATCGTCGCGCCCTGCTTGAGGCCGTTGCTTGCAATCGTCTCGACATCGTGGCAACCGACCACGCACCGCACCTGCTCAGCGAGAAAGAGGGCTCATGCCTGAAGGCCGCATCGGGAGGACCCTTGGTACAATTCTCATTGCAAACTATGCTCGAACTCGCCGCAAAAGGTCACTTTACCCGCACACAAGTGGTAGAGAAGATGTGTCACGCACCGGCAGCACTCTTCGGTGTGGCTCGTCGCGGATACATTCGCGAGGGTTACTATGCCGATATTGCCATTATCGACCCTTGCCAACCCTACACCGTAACCCCCGACAAGATTCAGTCGCGCTGCGGATGGTCGCCATTCGAAGGCCACACCTACCCACACAGCATCACACACACACTTGTCAATGGTGTTGTGGCATACGAAAACGGCACTATCAACGACAACTGCCGTGGTCAATTGCTCCTCTTTGAGCGATAAAAAAATCATAAGATTGAAACCATTTGTCATAGCGATGCGTCTAATACACAAAAAACGCATCGCTATGAAACATTTTTACATTACCCTATTATTTGCGCTTGTTGCATGCAACGCATATACTCAAAACTCAAATTTACACATCAAAGCATACACCACCTTTCTACAAGGTGAACACCCCTCGGCCAAGGATTATATACTCGGACTTTTCGCACGATACGATATTGTCATTCTATGCGAGCGCGACCACCGCGAAATGACTCAATATGAACTTATTCTCGACGTATTGGCCGACAAACGATTTATCAACGAGGTAGGCGTAGTATACTTTGAGATAGGCAATACCGAGTACAACGACAGCATCAATGCCTTCTTGCACAATGCAACGCTTACCCCCGATGAGGTAAAACAGTATGTGCTACACTTCCATCGCAACATCTATGGTGCAGGACTATGGGAAAAGAGCAATTACAGTTACTTACTACGAGGTGTTCATGACATCAATAGCCGACTTGCCCCAAAAGATATGATTGAGATATACGGCCTTGAGAAGGGTGTAAACTGGGAAAATGCCACCGAACAAGACATAATACGTCGCAATATCTGCAGCGATGCCACACACCGTGACGCGATATTAGCCGAAAACTTCTGCAACTATCATCATTATAGCACTACGGGCAAAGCTCTTGTTATACTCAATTACCGTCATGCCTTTACACGCGATATTGCCAATCGAGACAATGC
>CAJGDT010000073.1 GCA_904502265.1 uncultured Barnesiella sp.
AAGCTGTTCTGGAAAGTCGAGTCGGCACTCTTTATCGATGCCGGTAACATATGGACCATAGACGACTACGAAACCCAGCCCGGAGGTGTATTTCGCTTTGATACCTTCTATAAGCAGATAGCCCTGGCATATGGACTCGGCATACGCCTCAACTTCGATTTTGTAGTTATCCGCGCCGACTTCGGTATGAAAGCCTACAACCCGGCCGATGGGGCAGTAAAGTGGGCCATAGCCCAGCCCAATTTTGCCCGCGACTTTGCTTGGCACATCACCATCGGATACCCATTCTGATGCATATGGCGTAGCCATTCAGAGTCACCTATGCCTATATTCATCGGTTATAAGGCGAAAAGTAGGCCAAAAATTTTGCTATCACGAAAAAGCACACTATCTTTGTCACCGCAAAATAAAATCGCACTGCGAAAGTAGCTCAGTTGGTAGAGCATAACCTTGCCAAGGTTAGGGTCGCGGGTTCGAGTCCCGTCTTTCGCTCACGGTCTGCCCGGATGGTGGAATGGTAGACACGAAGGACTTAAAATCCTTTGACCATTGCGGTTGTGCGGGTTCAAGTCCCGCTCCGGGTACTCAAAGCAGGAAATTTCGTAAAGAGGTTTCCTGCTTTTTTCTTTTTATCCCCTTGGGTGCGATTATGGGTGATGTTTTCAACTATTGCAGCGTGTGGGGTGTTAGATAATAAAAAACCTTGACTTATGCGTACTGTAATTGCTGTGCCTGTGTGGGTGCTTATCTGTTTTGCGGTGGGGCTCTTGGCTTCTTATTTCCAGAATGATGCGTTGACAATGTGGTATCCGCTGCTGCGGCGTTCGTCTATCACTCCGCCTAATATTGTTTTCCCGATTGTGTGGAGCATCCTTTACCTGCTGATGGGTATTTCGGCCGGTATTGTTCAGGGCTCGGGGTGCGAGACTCGCCGACTGGTTTTGACGGTGTTTATCGTGCAACTGGTACTCAACTTCTTGTGGTGCATTACGTTTTTCACCATGCGCAATCCGTTGCTGGGATTGTTGGATATTCTGCTTCTCGATGCTATGGTGCTGTTGTATATCGTGCTCAGTTATCGGGTTAACCGCGTGGCGTCGTTCCTTTTCATCCCTTATATTGTGTGGCTGATGATAGCGACTTACCTCAACGCCTACATATATGTGCATAACTGACCGCTAACGCATTGCATGCGGATATAAGAGAGCGGCTGTGTCATCGTTATCGTGACACAGCCGCTCGTGTTGTATAGTTTTTTCAAAGTGTATATTGTGCTATCAGATAGCAATCTCGATTACCTCAAATTTCATCTTACCGGCGGGAGCTTGTACTTCTACTACATCGCCTACGTGATGACCCAAGAGAGCCTTAGCAATGGGTGTGGCAATTGAAATTTTTCCGGCACGGAGGTCGGCCTCGGTTTCCGATACGATAGTGTACTCCATTGTAGCGCCGTTGGCAACATTCTTGATTTTTACACGGTTAAGGAGTTGTATCTCCTCGGTGTTGAGACGGCTGTCGTCGATAATGCGAGCATTGGCAATAGTATCCTTGAGTTGTGCTATGCGCATTTCGAGCAGACCTTGAGCCTCCTTGGCTGCATCATACTCGGCATTCTCCGAGAGGTCTCCTTTGTCACGAGCCTCGGCAATAGCTGCTACTACGCGGGGACGTTCAACACTCTCCATGTGTGTGAGTTCTTCTTTGAGTTTTTTCAAACCCTCTTCAGTCATATAGTTGTATGCCATAATTCGGTATATATAGTATTTAGGTTAATAATTCGGTTGGTAAAAAAGTGTGCATATTACCTTGCACAAGGCACAATAAAAAAGAAACCCTGCCGATGTGAGCGGGTCTCCTTTTTGTATTACGAGGGCAAAGGTATAGGTTTATTTTGTGTTTTGCAAGTAAAACGCAAGATTTTAACTTTTTCGTCGTTAGCCTCTTTAGCCCAGTATTTGCGACAATTTTTTCTTCATATCCTCCACGCTTTCGGGTCGTATGATTTGTGTGCCGTTGTTGGCTATTATAAAGCATGAAGGCAATGATTGTATGTCGTAAAGTGTGATAAGTGTCGATTGTACGTTGTCGGTTTCGTGCACGCACACCCAAGGTAGGTTGTCGGCAACAGTTTGCCAACGACTCAAGTCGGTGTCGAACGAAACTTGGTATATCTCCAATCCACGCTTGCTGTACTGCTCGTATATGTTGTTGAGTTCAATGTTGTAGGCCGGAGAGTAATCGAGTGTATATGCTGTGAAATCGAGCAATACTACGCGGTTTTGTGCTACGATATCCGACAGTTTATGAGCATTGCCGGCAAGGTCGTGTAGTGTAATATCTATATAGCTGACTTCTGTTGCCTCTATCTCAACAGCTTGCTTTTGTTCTTCACGGCGAGCGGCCATACCTTGCAAGGCTACACTACGCAATATCTCGGTGCGTGGAGCATTGGGTGCATATATTTCGTGAGCAGTTGCAGCTGCAGCAATAATGCGATTGTCGGCATAGTCGTAGGTGTCGAATATGGGCAATCCATTTACACGTTGCATGAGGATGTAATATGCTATAGCCGATGATGGAGCTTGCAACACCAAGTCGGTCATGCGAGTCTTGTAGGCAGCAATGCTATCGAGAGCCGATGTGCGCATCTCTTCATTATTCATGGCTTTGTTTACAAGAGCCTTAAGTCGAGCTCCATTGATGGCGACCTCGCGCATTACAATGCAATCTTCGCTACCGGCTATTGTATAGTTGGTGGCAAAGGCTTGCGATTGACTGTTACAAGTAATGTGGGCAATAGTGTCCACGACAAGATTGATGCTCTGGTTGCCCAAGCGTAAGCGGTAGAACTGAGCGTGCTCGGCTACATCGTGAGTAAACTTATAGTTGCCCTTATCGTTGAGTATTACCGAGTCTACCAATATAGGATTGTTTCCGGTAATGTTCTCGAGATAGAGTGTTGTACTATCGGCATTGGCAATAGTGCCATCAACTGTAAATTTGGGGGTATTGTTGCATGCTGTTAGCAATGTCATGGCAGCAATAGCCATATAGAGTATCTTTTTCATATCTGTTTTTGTGTCAAAATTTTGCAGTGCAAACCTACGCAAAAAAAATGAGATACCCAACACTGCACATCAATTGCATGTGTTTTTCTTTTTCACCCTAATTATTTTTATCTATGCCTTTTGTGGTTAAATAGTTTTTTTACACTTTTCATGAACTTTTTACAACCAGGCAATGTTGTAAAAATAAAAAAGCTATGAAAAGACAAGTATGGATAATAGCCACAATATTCATTGTGTGTGCAAGTTATATGGCGTGCAACAAGCACGAAGTAATCTACTTTACCGACCTGCCGGCTGCTGCACAGGCTTTCCTGCAAAGGTATTTCCCCGACAATCTTGTAGCATCGGCCGAGCGCCATGATGATGAACCTTTCTTTGAGGTTACGCTCGACAATGGCTATGAAATAAACTTCTACAGCGATGGAAGCTGGCAGGAGATTGATAGCAAAGCGGCTATCCTGCCGGCCGACTTGATTCAAGGTGTACTACCGGAGAAGATACGCAGTTATCTCGAAGAGAACTATCCGCTGGCCGAGGTGAGTGCCATAGAGCGCTCATCGGTAGGATATGCCATCAAGTTGGCCACCACCCCTACCACCGAGTTATATTTCGATTTAAACGGAGATATTGCTATCTATTGGGATGAATAATTACGCCATTTAGCAACACAGCCCTCGAAGTTCCTTCGAGGGCTGTGTTTATATGAAGTGATTGCATTACTTGCGTTGATAGGTCACAAACGAATAATTGTAAGGATGACGCTCATCGGCTTGATGATCTTCTCGCTCTATCACGGTCCACTCATCATAGTTTACCTCGGGGAAGAAGGTGTCGGCATCGGCAAACTCATGATGTATGTGTGTGATATAAAGGCGGTCGGCACGGTCGATTGTCTGCTTGTAGAGCATACCTCCACCTATTACAAACAGTTCTTTATCGTCACTATTGGCCAGAACCTCTTCAATGGAGTTTACTACTACCGTATTATCCCATGATGCTTCGGCTTGACGAGTTACCACAACATTGGTACGGCCGGGCAATGCACCCTTGGGCAGCGACTCGAAGGTACGACGACCCATAACGATGGTGTGACCTAAGGTAATTGCTTTGAATCGTTTCAAATCGTTGGGCAGATAACAGAGCAAATCTTGTTGTTTGCCTATGGCACCGTTGGATGCAACGGCTACTATGAGCGAAATCATATCTTTATACTTGGTTTATACTGCAACGACACCGGCAATGTGGGGATGCGGGTCGTAATCGGTGAGTTGGAAATCGGTGTATTTAAAATCGAAGATAGACTTTACCTCGGGGTTGATAACCATGCGAGGCAAAGCACGAGGCTCGCGAGAGAGTTGCAACTTGACTTGTTCAAGATGGTTGGTGTAGATGTGTGCATCGCCCAATGTGTGCACAAAATCACCGGCTTTGAGTCCTGTTACTTGCGCCATCATTTGCAGCAATAGAGCATACGATGCGATATTGAACGGCACACCCAAGAAGATATCGGCACTACGTTGATATAGTTGTAAACTCAAGCGACCATCGGCCACGTAAAATTGGAAGAAGGCGTGACATGGAGGTAACTTCATGGTTGGAAGGTCGGCAACATTCCAAGCATTGACTATGATGCGACGCGAGTCGGGGTTGTTCTTAATCGTATCAACAACCTCTTGTATCTGGTCTATGTGTCCGCCGTTATAGTCGGGCCATGAGCGCCATTGATAGCCGTAGATGTGCCCCAAGTCGCCATTTTCATCGGCCCACTCGTTCCATATACGCACTCCATTATCTTGCAGATACTTTACATTGGTATCACCAGCCAAGAACCACAGCAACTCGTGAATAATAGACTTTAAGTGCAACTTCTTGGTTGTGAGTAGGGGAAATCCCTCTTCGAGATTAAATCGCATTTGATAGCCAAATGTGCTGATAGTACCCGTTCCGGTACGATCCTCCTTGCGCGTACCATTGTCAAGAACGTGTTGCAATAAGTCGAGATACTGTTTCATGAGGTGTGTATTTTGATGCACAAATGTAGTGAATAAATTCGACACACTACTATTGCTGTAAGATGTTTTTTAGCCAATGGCTTGTTGTGCTATAAGGGCTGTATAGTCGTTCCAATTGGCATCGGGTGTAGCGCCTATGCGTATGGGTAGATTGGCGAGGCGTTGCAAGAGGGGATCTATAGTCGCCGAAAAGTCTTCGACACTTGTGGCGTAGAACACATATAACACCTGACGTGCACCGGTGTGTATGGCTGTGAGTACAGCTGTAGAGCTGCGCTCAAGGGCATTGGTCATAATGTCCATTACACCATCGATAACCTCACCTTCGGTATCGGTGGGCATACCTTTATCGTCGCCTTTAAGTTGCCATTGTAGCTCAACACGCATGCCGTATAGGGCCGATTGACGCACAGCATCGAGGTGCATGCGACAACGTACCACTACTGCTCCTTTGTTGCTATCATAGGTCGTAGCAAACCATTCGTTTGATATGTGCATAGACGATTACTTTTCTTCTTCTTGTTCCTTCTCTTCGTAGAAGGGCGATGTTTGGGTAAATTGGTATGCTCCCACATCGATGCGTTCGATGCGGCTTACGCCATACATGTCCATTGCAGTAGAGTCAACGGCGTATGCGGTAGCACCCCAACCAATGGCCGACGATTCGGGCGAGCCGAGGCGATAGTCGTAGAGATAGTTTTCGCGCTCGATGAGCCAGAACATCGGTTCGCCATTCCACATGGTGTGTACAAAATTGGCATCGTCGCTACCCTCAACACCGGCTATCAAGCAACTATTAAGGTAAACATCGCTACCGGTAAAGTCGCCCTCCGACAGGGGCGATGAGTTGCCGGCAATCAAGCAGTTGTTGAGTGTGAGGTGTACGCCCCATTCTATTATCTCCTCGCAAGTGGGGGTGTGGATGATAGCCCCTTTTATCATGTCGTAGAAGTAATAGTTGACAAGTGTACAGTGGGTGACATCGACTATGCCCTTATGTATGGCCAATACCGAGTACCCTGCATCCGACAATTCGCTATTGGTAATGCGCACGCGGTTGCACGCGATATCTACCAAGTTGGCTGTTGAGTTGTGAATGATGCTGTTGTGTATTGTTAGCGTTGTGCGCGACAAGTCGGTCGAGTCGCATTTAATGCCCCATGTTGTGCCACGCACCATAGCGTGTGTTATGCGATTATCGAAGCTACCTTCGTGGAAACGTATACCACCCCACTGACCGGCCAAGTTGTCGTAAGGCAGGTTGTCGAACATGCGGTCGAGACGGTCGCCACGCAGTGTTACTTGTGCATCGGGAGTACCCTCAGCCATCAGTTTGCCATACACCTCAAGTGCCGCACCATTGTGGAAGTATAGGGTAGCTCCCGGCTCAATGGTTAGTGTAGCAGTGGGTGCAACCACAAGTGAGTCATATACGATAAACGGCTTCTCGGCAGTAAGCAGCGTATCGCTGTTGATGGTCAATCCGCGCAAGCGTTTGGCATCTTGTGTGCGCGCCAACAGCTTGACATGTTGTGTAACGCCGTTGGTGACAAAGACAAGCGAGTCGCGCACATCGACCATGCCATTCACCCCGGTCTCGGCCATATTGGCTATGATGTAGATAAAAAGGCTGTCGTTGCCACGTATCTCAGTGTCGGTGAAAGAAGTACCCGACAGGCCATCGACATTGACAATAAAGCCCGATGTGCCACCCTTGCCTAACGAGATGGAACTGATGCGCAACGACTTGCTATTGCGATTATACACCTTAAGTGTACGAGTAGAAGTACCTTCGTTGGTGAATATTGTGTCGAGGTTGACCGTGTCGGTCGAAAATGTCAATACATCATTGGGCGATGTAGTAAAACTGTCGTCGATGCAAGCCGTAAACAATCCCGACAAGCACAACATCAATATAAATATGGGTAATAATGCTCTTTTCATACATTATATAAACGCACGCGAGGTCGTTTTATTGTACTATGTATATATGCTCCTGCCGTATTGATGATACACTTTTAGTATCTTTAAGTCTATTTACGTGGTTACAATATAAAGGGTTAGTATGTTTTTTGTATTTTTGCATCGGAAAAATCCCCAAGAGAGATGAAGTATTATTTGATAGCAGGTGAAGCATCGGGCGACCTCCACGCCTCGCATTTGATGGCGGCCATATTGCGTGAAGATGCGCAGGCCGAGTTTCGTTTCTATGGTGGCGACATGATGGTTGCCGTGGGAGGAACTTGTGTGCAACACTATCGCGAGATGGCGTATATGGGTTTTACAGAGGTTATTGCACATCTCCGCCCCATACTCAACAATATGAAGAATTGCAAACGTGACATCATGCAATGGTGTCCCGATGTGCTCATTCTTATTGACTATCCGAGCTTCAATCTCAAGATAGCCAAGTATGTCAAGCAACAGCTGGGCATACCGGTATTTTACTATATTTCGCCCAAACTGTGGGCTTGGAAAGAGTATCGCATCAAGGATATACGCCGTTATGTAGATAAGGTGTACTCGATATTACCCTTCGAGGTGGAGTTTTACCAACGCCACAACTACCACATAGATTATGTAGGCAACCCTACGGTCGATGAATTGGCCATACGCCCCTATGCTAATGAGTCGTTTGCACAATTTACAGCGGCGCACCATCTGCCCGATAAGCCCATTATAGCATTGCTGGCGGGAAGTCGCAAAGCCGAGATACGTCGCAATCTGCCTCGTATGATTGAGGCGGCACAAGGATTTATCAATTATCAGTTGGTAATAGCCGGAGCGCCGGGTATCGATGCCGATATGTATAAGCCCTATTTGTCGAAAGGTAGGATAAGTGTTGTTTTTGATGCCACCTACAGACTGTTG
>CAJGDT010000074.1 GCA_904502265.1 uncultured Barnesiella sp.
AGTATATAATCGACTCCAACTTCTTGGTAGGAATACCCAACAAGTAGCCAATCTTTGAGGGCAAAGAACGGAAGTACCAAATGTGGGCTACGGGCACCACAAGTTGGATGTGACCCATGCGCTCACGACGTACTTTCTTCTCGGTCACTTCCACACCACAACGGTCGCACACGATACCTTTGTAACGAATGCGTTTGTACTTACCGCAATGACATTCATAATCCTTTACAGGACCGAAAATGCGCTCGCAGAACAAACCATCACGCTCGGGCTTGTAGGTACGATAGTTGATAGTTTCGGGTTTCAGTACTTCACCGCTCGAATTTTCGAGTATCTCTTCGGGAGATGCCAAACCGATCGTAATTTTCGAGAAGTTACTCTTTATTTTATTATCTCTTCTGAAAGCCATATTTTTCTTTTACTAAAGAGTTGAATTTCTTATTTTATTCTCTACTCTGTCCCTCATCGGGGCAGAGTAGAGAGCTATTTGTATTAGTCTAATGTTACGCTGAGACCGAGACCACGCAACTCATGCAACAACACGTTGAGCGATTCGGGGATACCGGGGTTAGGCATTGCCTCGCCCTTAACGATTGCCTCGTAGGCTTTCGAGCGGCCCACAACATCATCACTCTTAACAGTGAGGATTTCTTGCAAGATGTGTGATGCACCGAATGCCTCGAGCGCCCAAACCTCCATCTCTCCGAAACGTTGACCACCAAACTGAGCCTTACCACCGAGAGGTTGTTGTGTAATGAGTGAGTACGGACCGATAGAACGAGCGTGCATCTTATCTTCAACCATGTGACCGAGCTTGAGCATGTAGATAACACCTACAGTAGCAGGTTGGTCAAAGCGATCACCGGTACCACCATCGTACAAGTATGTCTTACCATAACGGGGGATACCTGCCTTATCAGTCCATTCATTCAAGTCATCGAGCGAAGCACCGTCGAAGATGGGTGTAGCAAACTTCTCACCCAATACTTGACCTGCCCATCCGAGAACAGTCTCAAAGATCTGACCCAAGTTCATACGAGAGGGCACACCGAGGGGATTCAATACGATATCCACAGGAGTACCATCTGCAAGGAAAGGCATATCCTCTTGACGTACGATACGTGATACAATACCCTTGTTACCGTGACGACCCGCCATCTTATCACCTACGCTGATTTTGCGTTTCTTGGCAATATATACCTTGGCAAGTTGTACAATACCTTGGGGCAACTCATCACCTACCGACTCGTCAAATTTGCGACGACGCAACTCGGCATCGAGTTCTTTGTATTTGCGCAAGTAGTTGATGATAGTAGTACGAATGAGGTCGTTCTTGGCAGCATCCGATGTCCACTTGCTTACTTGCACAGTTGTATAGTCTATCTTATTCAAGGCTGCAGCGGTAAACTTGCTACCCTTGGTGATAACATCGTCACCCAAGAAGTCTTTAACACCTTGCGATGTTTTACCGGCAGTGAGTGTGAGGAGCTTGTCAACCAAGATGTCTTTCACCTTGTTCATCTTTACCTCGTACTCGTCCTCGAGTTGTTGCAACTTGGCTTTGTCGCTCAAGCGCGATTTTTTCTTCTTCATGGCACGTGAGAAGATGTTTGTGCCAATAACAACACCCTTCAATGAAGGTGTGGCTTTCAAAGAAGCATCCTTAACATCGCCGGCCTTATCACCAAAGATTGCACGCAAGAGTTTCTCCTCGGGTGAGGGATCTGACTCGCCCTTGGGAGTAATCTTACCAATCATGATGTCACCGGGATTTACGCGAGCACCAATGCGAATTACACCATTCTCATCGAGGTCTTTAGTAGCATCTTCACTCACGTTGGGGATATCAGAAGTAAGTTCTTCCATACCACGTTTGGTCTCACGTACTTCGAGGATGTACTCATCTACGTGTACCGAGGTAAGGATATCTTCGCGTACAACACGCTCATTGAGCACGATAGCATCCTCATAGTTGTAACCCTTCCAAGGCATGAATGCCACCTTGAGGTTGCGACCGAGTGCCAACTCACCATTTTCGGTAGAATAACCTTCAGTAAGGATTTGACCTTCAGTAACGCGTTGGCCTTTTTGACAAATAGGACGCAAGTCGATTGTTGTACTTTGGTTGGTTTTGCGGAATTTAGGAATGTTATACTCCTTAACAGCATCAACAAACGAAGTAAACTCTTCGTCTTCGGTGCGGTCATAACGGATGCGAATAGTAGTAGCATCTACATATTCGATAACACCCTCGCCCTCGGCAGTAATTTGGGTACGAGAGTCGCGGATGAGCTGACCCTCAAGACCTGTACCTACGATGGGCGACTCACTACGCAACAAAGGAACTGCTTGGCGCATCATGTTAGATCCCATCAACGCACGGTTAGCATCGTCGTGCTCAAGGAAGGGAATCAAAGATGCAGCAATTGAAGCAATTTGCGTAGGCGACACGTCCATAAGTTCTACTTGGTCAGGAGTTGCCAAGGGGAAGTCGGCATCGAGACGTGCTTTGATACGGTTGTTTACAAAGTCACCGTTATCTTTCAAGGGGGCGTTACCTTGTGCAATTACTTTACCCTCCTCTACCTCGGCAGTAAGGTAAACAATCTCGTCGTTGGCAAGATTTACTTTACCATCTTTTACTACACGATAGGGAGTCTCAATAAAGCCGAGGTCGTTGATCTTGGCATATACACAAAGTGACGAAATAAGACCGATGTTGGGACCCTCAGGAGTCTCAATAGGACAGAGACGACCATAGTGGGTGTAGTGAACGTCACGTACCTCGAAGCCGGCACGCTCACGCGAAAGACCGCCAGGACCCAAAGCCGACATACGACGCTTGTGTGTCATCTCGGCGAGGGGGTTGGTTTGGTCCATGAATTGTGACAATGCGTTGGTACCAAAGAAACTGTTGATTACCGACGAAATTGTCTTGGCATTGATAAGGTCGATGGGAGTAAACACCTCATTATCACGCACATTCATTCGCTCGCGAATAGTACGTGCCATACGAGCCAAACCTACACCAAATTGATTGTACAACTGCTCGCCTACAGTACGTACACGGCGGTTGCTCAAGTGGTCGATATCATCAACATCAGTTTTCGAGTTAATGAGCTCGATAAGATACTTAATAATCTCGATAATATCCTCTTTAGTAAGTACCTTGATATTTTGGTCGATTGTGAGGTTAAGCTTCTTATTCATACGATAGCGGCCTACCTCACCCAAGTCGTAACGCTTCTCAGAGAAGAAGAGGTTAGTAATTACCTCACGAGCACTTGCCTCGTCGGCAGGATCGGCATTACGAAGTTGGCGATATATATATTCGACAGCCTCTTTTTCAGAGTTGCTGCTATCTTTTTGCAAAGTATTGAAGATAATAGCATAATCGTTGGTATTAGCATCTTCTTTGTGCAAGAGAATGCTTTGTGCGCCACTATCAAGGATAGTCGCGATATGCTCTTCGGTCAATACAGTCTCACGCTCGATAACAACATCGTTACGAGTGATTGACGAAATCTCACCGGTATCTTCATCTACGAAGTCCTCTACCCAAGTGCGCAATACACGGGCAGCCATGCGACGACCAACAGCTTTTTTCAAGTTGGTCTTTGTAACCTTCATATCCTCGGCAAGGTTGAAAATTTCGAGGATGTCGCGGTCGCTCTCGAAACCAATGGCACGCAACAAAGTTGTTACGGGTAATTTCTTCTTACGATCGATGTAAGCATACATGACATTGTTGATGTCAGTAGCGAACTCAATCCAAGAACCTCTGAAGGGAATGATACGAGCAGAATAGAGCTTAGTACCATTGGCGTGAGTGCTTTGTCCGAAGAACACACCGGGTGAACGGTGCAATTGCGATACAACGACACGCTCGGCACCATTGATAACGAATGTTGCCTTTTCGGTCATGTAAGGAATGGGACCCAAATATACGTCTTGTATAACGGGAGCAAAATCCTCATGATCGGGGTCGGTACAATAAAGTTTTAACTTTGCCTTTAAGGGCACGCTATATGTAAGTCCACGCTCAAGACACTCATCGATGGTGTAACGAGGCGGGTCGATATAGTAATCAAGGAACTCAAGGACAAAATTATTCCTTGTATCGGCAATGGGGAAGTTTTCGGAAAAAACCTTGTATAAGCCCTCATTTTTGCGTCGCTCTTGGGGTGTATCCAATTGCAAGAAGTCCTTAAATGACTTCAATTGCACCTCCAAAAAGTCGGGATAGGGCAGCGGATTTTTTATCGAAGCGAAGTTTACACGCGCTTTACGAGTAGTAGAAGACATTAAATTATGAAATTTAGTGAACTTAATTTAAACTATAAACACAAAAGGTTAAGAATCATCGATCAGATGATTCCTAACCTAATTACCTGTAGAACAGGTTATTATTTAAGTTCAACTTCAGCACCAGCCTCCTCAAGGTCTTTCTTGAGGCCCTCGGCTTCAGCTTTGGGAAGAGCTTCTTTAACAACGCCAGGAGCGCCGTCTACGAGATCTTTAGCCTCTTTCAAGCCAAGACCACAGAGCTCTTTTACTTTCTTAACCACAGCGAGTTTGTTTGCACCAGCTGATTTGAGAACTACATCAAAGTCAGTTTTCTCTTCAGCAGCAGCAGCACCAGCAGCAGCGGGAGCAGCAACAGCTACAGCAGCAGCAGCGGGTTCGATACCATACTCGTCTTTCAAAATTTGAGCAAGTTCGTTAACTTCTTTAACGGTCAAATTTACCAATTGTTCAGCAAAAGCTTTCAAATCTGCCATTTTCTTTATTTGTTTAAATGTTTATAATCTTTAAATATTAGGTATAGTAATTAACGCTCAGAGAGTGTTTGCAAAACGCCATGGATAGTACCACCGGCTGATTGAAGAGCCGAGATAACGTTCTTGGCGGGAGATTGCAACAATGCAACAACGTCGGCAATAAGCTCGTTTTTGCTCTTGATAGCAACCAATGCATCGAGTTGATCAGCTCCAATGTAGAAGCTTTCCTCAACATACGCAGCTTTGAGCGCGGGAAGTTCAGATTTCTTTGTGAACTCCTTGATAAGTTTAGCCGGTGCGTTACCGACATTTGAGAACATTATGGTTGTTGAACCCTTCATTACAGGGTCGAGAGCTGTGAAATCACCTTCGAGTGTCTCGAGAGCTTTCTTGAGCAATTTGTTCTTAACAACCATCATCTTGATACCTTCCTTGAAGCACTCACGACGCAAAGCGCTGGTTTTCTCAGCGTTCAACGAAGTAGTCTCAGTAAGGTAGAAGCAAGAATACTCTTTAAGGGTAGCTGCTATCTGCTCTATAACTATGCTTTTATCTTCCTTTCTCATAATACGTAGCTTTTATTAATTTTCATCTACTGTTTTCGGGTCAACTTTGATACCCGGACTCATAGTACTTGAAAGATAAATGCTCTTAAGATATGTACCTTTAGCAGTAGCAGGTTTCAACTTGATCAAAGTCGCAACGAACTCTTTAGCGTTGTCGCGGATTTGGTCAGGAGTGAAAGAAACCTTACCTATAGAGGCATGTACTATACCGTTCTTATCGACCTTAAAGTCAATCTTACCTTGTTTTACTTCTTTAACAGCTTTAGCTACATCGGGAGTAACGGTACCGCTTTTGGGGTTAGGCATCAAGCCACGAGGACCGAGCACACGACCCAAAGCACCAATCTTACCCATGATAGCAGGCATGGTGATGATTACATCTATATCTGTCCAACCACCCTTGATCTTCTCGATATAATCGTCGAGACCAACATAGTCGGCACCTGCAGCTTTAGCAGCCTCTTCTTGATCGGGAGTACACAATACGAGTACACGTACTTGTTTACCTGTTCCGTGGGGAAGAGAAACTACACCGCGAACCATCTGGTTTGCCTTACGAGGGTCAACACCCAAACGTACATCGATATCAAGTGAAGCATCAAATTTGGTATAAGTTACTTCCTTTACCAATGAAGAAGCTTCAATGAGCGAGTAGGCTTTCCCTGCTTCAATTTTCGCTAAAGCTAACTTTTGATTTTTTGTCAGTTTACCCATTTCAATTGAAGTTTAATGATTATTCTACCGGGAATTCTCCTTTTACGGCAATACCCATACTTCTCGCTGTACCGGCAACCATGCGCATGGCAGAGTCTAAAGTAAAACAGTTCAAATCTACCATTTTGTCTGTAGCAATTGCTTTTACCTGCTCCCAAGTGATTTCAGCAATTTTCTTACGGTTGGGCTCAGCAGAACCTTTCTTTTGTTTTGAAACTTCCATTAACTGTATTGCTACAGGGGGAGTTTTTACAACAAAGTCGAAAGACTTGTCAGAGTAGTAAGTAATAATTACGGGCAAAACCTTACCGGCTTTGTCTTGGGTACGGGCATTGAATTGCTTGCAAAACTCCATAATATTGATACCCTTAGAACCAAGAGCAGGTCCTACTGGGGGAGAGGGATTGGCAGCGCCACCCTTGATCTGCAATTTGATCTGTCCAGCAATTTCTTTAGCCATTGTTTTGTTTTTTTGATTTGTTTAAAATCAGAGAGCGTCAAATGCGTAACATCATCATTATTCTCTCTCCACTTGCGAATTTTCCAACTCAAGAGGTGTTTTACGACCAAAAATCTTCACCATAACTTTCAGCTTCTTCTTGGCAGCATCAACCTCCTCAATTACACCTACAAATCCATTGAAAGGTCCGTAGCATACCTTAACAGTTTCACCTACTACATAATCTACATAGTCAAGATCACTCTCAGGCATTTCATCAGCACCATTCAACATACGATTCACTTCACTCTCACGCAAAGGAACCGGCTTACTCGATTTCTTATCAGCACCGAGGAAGTCAATTACGTTTGTAGTGTTACGAAGATGATGTATAACCTCACCTACTAGTATGGCTTCAATGAAAACATAACCAGAATAAAGATTACGTTCTTTCATAACCTTTTTTCCGTTACGTACGACATAAGTCTTCTCGGTAGGAATCAAAACCTGAAAAACATAGCGACCAAGGTCGGTATTCTTGATTTCTGCGTCAAGTAACTCCTTTACCTTAGCCTCTTTTCCACTTATGGCACGTAATACGTACCACTCTTTCTTTCCTTCAGACATTGATCAACCTCCGATATTAAAACAAGCCGTAAATTAAGTGCATTATGTTCTCAAGACAAAAGTCCATTGCGAAAACGACTGCAGCGATAATAAGGGAAGCAAACATTACTACCACAGCGCTACTCGCAAGCTCCTTTTGAGTCGGCCAGGATACCTTATGAACGAGCTCGTTATAAGAATCCTTTATATCAGCAAGTATTTTCAATTCTTTCATAACTTATATATTTTCAGCACGGGTTGAGAGACTCGAACTCCCGACACTTGGTTTTGGAGACCAATGCTCTACCAACTGAGCTAAACCCGTAGAGAATAGCTCTCCCTCGAAAGGGAAGAGCTATATATGACTATTTAATTATTAGTCGAGGATGTCAGTGATTTGACCAGAACCTACTGTGCGGCCACCTTCACGGATAGCGAAACGAAGACCCTTGTCGCAAGCTACGGGGTTGATGAGCTTAACGATGATCTCTACGTTATCACCGGGCATTACCATCTCAACACCTTCGGGGAGAGTGATCTCACCAGTAACGTCGAGTGTACGGATGTAGAATTGGGGACGATAGTGGTTGTGGAAAGGAGTGTGACGACCACCTTCTTCTTTCTTCAAGATATAAACTGAAGCCTTGAAC
The DNA here is from genome assembly GCA_904502265.1 of uncultured Barnesiella sp. Classification (GTDB taxonomy): domain Bacteria; phylum Bacteroidota; class Bacteroidia; order Bacteroidales; family Barnesiellaceae_A; genus Barnesiella_A. The sequence continues at coordinate 7,757 of CAJGDT010000074.1, forward strand.
TCTGAGTGGGGGTGAACTTGTCCGGGGTGGCAGATTACCATACCACGTTTGATTTCGTTCTTGTCGATACCGCGGAGGAGAAGACCTACGTTATCACCAGCCTCACCTTGGTCAAGAAGTTTGCGGAACATCTCAACACCGGTTACAGTTGATTTGCGGTCAG
>CAJGDT010000075.1 GCA_904502265.1 uncultured Barnesiella sp.
ACAGCATAAGTAGTAGCACAATTATCATCTTGCATTGCGCAGCTGTAGCAAGGGCTAATATGATGAACGATGTGCCTTTGCCTTGTGAGATTGCTTCAAGTTTAACAAAATTACCCGGAGCAAAGAACATAATGCTATAACCAATAATCAGTCCAATCAGTAGGATTGTATGCAGAGGGCTTTTATATTGCTTTTGGATAATGTATTCGACAAGTGTAGCAGCTATTATACCGGTTATAAGAGTCTCGTGCGACCAACCGATTAACACTGTAAAGATGAAACAAAGAGGGTATCGGTATGGAGTACAATTTCGGTGATTGTCCCTATAAACATATAGAAATGCTACCGCTGCAAGCATCATCCAATAATAGTTGAAACTTCCTGATGCCCAGAATGGTAAGTATGAATTATCGGGTGATAAAAACCGTAAGTATACAATAGCCAAAAGCCAGTATACCCATGAGCGTTTGTCGCGAGGTATGGCAAATATTACGATTGAGCATAGCAACATTGACCACACTGTAGCGTTGAGTATGTTGAACAACTGCTTGTCGGGCGAGAGCCATAGTACCAATTGCTCTACAGCATGTATAATGCTACGACCATTGATGTTGTGGTAGTGTAGATATTGAGAACGAAAAATATCTTTTATCGACTCAATAGGGCTGTCAAGATTGTACATGACGATGTATCGGTAGAAAAAATCATCATTGATATATGGGAATAACCCATTGAGCCACACCATATATATTGTGTATGCTACAAGTAGCCCCGATATAACAATAGTAGATTTCTTCATCGCACATCTCATCCTATAAATAAGAAACGACACCAATTGTTCTACTGTAAACTATTGGAGTCGTTTCTAAAATTTCTATAATCGGTTAGTCAATAAAGTCCGATACATCCTCAATGGGTAATTGGCGTTTGAAAACCTCTTTGAAAGAAATAAGACTCTCGGTGCGAGCCAAGCCAAGGGGTTGCAATTTAGAGTGGATAATATCGAGCATGTGACTATTGTCGCGAGCATATAGCTTGATAAACATATCGTACTCTCCGGTTGTAAAGTGACATTCAACAACCTCCGGTATTTGCTTGAGTTGTTCTACAATACCCGAAAAGTCCCCGGGTGATTGCAAATAAAAACCGATGTAGGCACATGTGCCAAATCCAATTTTGTTAGAGTCGAGTACATATTCCGATCCTTTCAGTACACCCAAGTTGGTGAGTTTCTGTACGCGCTGGTGTATAGCAGCACCCGATACGCCACATTCGCGGGCTACTTCCAGGAATGGAATTCTTGAGTTGGACGCAATTAACTTTAAGATTTTATAATCTAATGCGTCTAATTGATGGTGTCCCATGGTGTAAATATTTTAGTTTTTCGATTAAGGTTTCTGCAAAGTTATAATTCATATTTATATTTGCAATAGAAAAAAAGGTTTTTTTTGTGAAAAAAAATATTAATTATTTCAATTTGCAATCTTTGTAGCTTAAATACGTTATTATTTTACATGTTAAATTGCTATAATAATGATGGTTGATTACAATTTGTAAACTGTAATTATAGCTTGTAGTGTTGCACGATTTATATTAATTTCGCAATGTCTTTTTTATGATAAAACAATATACCTATTATGATTTGTAAGAAAGTACTTGATAAAGAATCTGTAGAACTCGTAGATGTGCGATATATATACGAAGAATCCTTTCCTCTGGATGAACGACGAGATTATACCAAGCTTGTAGAACTTTTATTGCGCAACGATACTTTCATATTGGAAGCAATATGCAGTGAAGATAAAGTGGTGGGTATGCTTTCTTTGTGGAATCTCGAAGGGTGGCTCTTTATTGAGCACTTTGCCATAGCTCAGGCTTGTCGTGGGCGAGGTATTGGACGGGAGGTGATACAAGCCTTTGTCGAAGGAGCTAATAAACCCATCGTGCTCGAGGTAGAGCCCCCTACCGACGAATATAGTCGCCGTCGTATCGATTTTTATCGTGGATTGGGATTTGTATTGCACGATACATATAGGTACATACAGCCGTCGTATGACGAGGATCGCGAGGCGGTAGAGTTGCGATTGATGACCTATGGAGCACCTCTCAATTGCAATCTCGATGCTCTCGCTCGCATGTTGCATGGTTCAGTCTATGGCGTGAAATGGTAAAGTGAAATGTTAAAATTAAACTTACCGATTACATCTTTGTTGTGAATGTTGTACCTTTGAAATTTAATACAGAGATATGCTTGCAAGAATATTACATATAGTCATTGCTTTCACACTATTATTTATGACATCGTGCAATAAAACATCGCACGATGGTCAGCGTGTTGTATCGGTTACAATCTTGCCACAGAAGTATTTGGCTGAGCAGATTGCGGGCAATAATTTTGCCATAAATTGCGTAGTGCCGGCCAATAGTAACCCTGAGGTTTATGATCCTACTCCTATGCAACTCATAGAGATTGATAAGAGTGAGGCTTATTTGCGTGTAGGAGGTATGTTGGGATTTGAGATGACATGGATGGATCGCTTGGCGCAGAACAATCCCGATATGAGAATATATGACACATCGACCGGGATAGAGGTAATGAAGGTAACGCATAGCCATACGCATGGTAATGGGGTTGTTCATTCATACGATGGTGCCGATCCACACATATGGTCATCGCCTCGCAATGTGCGCATTATGGCGCAGAATATTTGTGCGGCACTTACCGAACTCGATGCTGCTAATGCTACCTATTATAGGGCCAATTGTGATAAACTTACACAACGAATTGATAGTGTGGAAGCTGTTGTTGCACAGTTGCTTGAACCATGTCAAGGAGCCGCCTTTGCTATTTATCATCCCTCTCTCAGTTATTTGGCTCGAGACTATGGATTATTGCAACTATGTATTGAAAATATGGGTAAAGAAAACTCAGCCATAGTGTTGAAAAATGTAGTTGATGAGGCTATCGATAAGGATGTGAAAGTAGTCTTTGTACAACAAGAATTTAATCCCCGACAAGTTGAAACTTTTGCTCGCGAATTGGGCGTGGATGTTGTAATGATTAATCCCCTTAATTACGATTGGGCTACCGAAATAATTGATATTGCACATGCCATTGCTCGATAATGATATTATAGTAAGTCTGTCGGACGTCTCGCTATCGTATGAACAACGACTTGTCCTTAAGCAAGTAAATCTTGCTGTACGCAAGCATGACTTTCTGGTAATAACCGGTGTTAATGGAGGTGGTAAAACTACTTTGTTGCGACTCCTGCTCAAGCTTATTGTTCCTACTACCGGAGCGGTAAAGTATTACGATGAAGGTCGTGAACTCGATTCGTTACACATAGGCTACCTACCACAGAAGAATATGATTGATGCACGTTTCCCCATTTTGGTAGAGGAGGTTGTTGCTTCAGGATTGTATTCAACCTCGGTGTTAACATCATCGATAGAAAAACGTACGCAAATAGCGCAGGTTTTGTCGCAATTGGGTTTAGAGAAGTTTGCCCGTAGTCCTATTGGCACACTCTCGGGTGGTGAGTTGCAGCGAACTTTGTTGGCGCGTGCTATTATATCGCGCCCACAGCTATTGGTGCTCGATGAGCCGTTGTCTTATATTGATGAAGAATTTGCTCCGCGCATTTACGATATGTTGGCTCGATTGTCTCAAGAATGTGCTATTGTCATGGTAACGCATCAACCCGATAAGGTTGCCGGATTGGCGACCCGGATGATGAGAATATGTGACGGGACAATTGTTGGAGTAGAATAGTCATAATATAACGCGCCCTCATGATTGTCATGAGGGCGTGTTTTTTATTTCTTTACGATACCCATGCGGGCGGCTTCATCGAGCATGTATTGCCATGCAGCCTCGCGTTCGTTGGGGATGATTCCGTCAAGAATGGCATTTTTGATGGCACTTTTCAGTTCGCCAACCTCGCGCGATGGGGGGAGGGCAAAATACTCCATTATCTCTTCTCCACCTACGGGAGGCTGGAAGTTGCGTACACGATCTTTCTCCTCTATCTCTTCGAGCTTGCGACGTACAAGGGCAAAGTTGTCAAGGTATCGTCGCACCTTTTCTGCATTCCGTGAGGTTATGTCGGCTTCGCATAGGAGCATCAACTCTTCTATATCGTCGCCGGCGTCAAAAAGCAGACGGCGTACAGCCGAGTCTGTAACCTCTTCTTCGGCAAGTACGATGGGACGCATATGCAGCTCTACGAGCTTTTGCACATATTTCATATGCTCGTTGAGGGGCAATTTCATTGTGCGGAAGATACCGGGTATCATCTTGGCTCCAATGAAGTTGTGGTTGTGAAATGTCCATCCCAGTCGAGGATCGTATCGTTTGGTGCGAGGTTTGGCAATGTCGTGAAAGAGTGCAGCCCAGCGTAGCCATTCGTTGCGTGAGCGCAAGGCTACGTTGTCGAGCACTGTGAGTGTGTGGTAGAAGTTGTCTTTGTGTCCGTGTCCATCTATGGTTTCGCTACCTTTTAGTGCCGCTAATTCGGGGCAAATGTAAGGCAACAATCCACTCTCGTCGAGTAGAATAAAACCTCGTGAGGGTATGTCGGAACGCATAATTTTACTCAATTCATCGGCAATGCGTTCACGCGAAATGATTTTGATACGTTCTTTATTGCGTTTTATCGCATCGAATGTGTCGGGGTATATGCGGAAGTTGAGTTGAGTGGCAAATCGTATCGCACGCATCATGCGCAAGGGATCATCGCTGAAGGTGATGTCGGGATCGAGCGGTGTGCGTATTATTTCACGTTCTATATCGCCCATGCCGTCAAATGGGTCTACCAATTCGCCATATCGGTCGCTGTTGAGGCACAATGCTAAGGCGTTTATGGTGAAGTCACGACGATTTTGGTCGTCTTGTAGTGTACCATCTTCTACGATGGGCTTGCGTGAATCGTGTGAGTACGATTCGCGTCGGGCTCCTACAAATTCCACCTCCCACATTTCGTTGCCATTACGGTACTTGACCTGTGCTGTGCCAAAGTTGCGGAATACCGACAAGTGAGCGCGTCGTCCCAACTTCTTGCACAAGGCCTCGGCGAGTTCTATGCCGCTACCCAATGTTACAACATCAATATCTTTCGACTGACGGCAAAGTACGATATCGCGTACATATCCGCCTATCACAAAGCATGGACGTTGTAATTCATCGGCTACTTGGCCTATGAGTTTGAATACGGGTTGTTCGAGGTGCTTGTGCATAGTTGTTATGGGGCTTAGTTTTTTTTCTCAAGATATCAATCGAGGGGCATAATTTCCTCGGTAAAGTCTGTAAGGTTTTCAATGCCATCGGCTGTGATAAGGTAGGTGTTTTCGATACCTACAGCACCTGTGCCGGGGATGACAAACTTGGGCTCGAAGGCTATCACGTTGCCGGCTTCGAGAACGTCGCGAGAGCGGGGGGCTAATACGGGCGACTCATTGATTTCGATACCTACACCATGACCCACAAAACCGGCTTGTTGGTTGTGTCCCATGAAGTATTCGCCAAGACCTGCCTCCTCGGCCATTGTGCGCGAGAGGTTGTATATATCGGCTGCTTTTACACCGGGGCGTGCCATTTCCATCATGGCGTGGTGGATGGCAACTGAGCAGTTGTGTGCCTTTTGTGCCAATTCGCTCATTGTACCCACTGAGTAGGTGCGCGAGATGTCGCTCATGTAGCCGGTAAAGTTACCGCAAAGGTCTACCATGGTACTCATTCCGGGCTCTATCACTGTGCCGTTGCAACCTCCGGGCAATGAGCTGTCGAGGCCTGCACCACCCATGGCAAAGTCGTAGGGTGAGGGATTGTCGGCATTGTCACCACTGATGAGGCTACCCATAAATACCTCCATGCTGGGACCTGCCACGCGGAAGATACCCAAGCAACCGGCACGACGCAGGCGAGCCTCTATCTCTATTTGCAACTCGGCATCGGTCATACCGGGATGGTATATGCCTTGCAAGTTCTTGTATACACTCATGTGACCTTGTGCCGAAATGCGTATTTTCTCGATTTCGTAAGGTGTCTTGGTAGAGCGCACATAGCTCATGATGGCCGAGCCGTTAGTGGCTGTAGCCTCGGGGAAAGATTTGGCCAATCGTGTTACGTCGCTGTACGACATGAAGTTCATTTCGAGAGCAAGAGTGGCGGGCATAGCCACACCGGCTTGTTGCAAGAGTGCAGGGATATCCTCGGGTTTGCGTATGTAGGTTACATTGTCGCCTTTCAAGAGCGCAGGGCGCTTTACATAATAGTGCATGAAACCATCGCTGTTGATATACACGTAGCCACTGAATACGCGACCGGCTATGTAGTAATTGTTTACGTTGGTGCCTAAGAGGATGGCATCGGTGTTCATGGCTTTGAGAGCAGCCACAATTTTGGCTTTGCGAATGCTTATTTCTGAAGCAAATTCGGGTGTGTACATACGATTGATATTTTATGGTTATTATTTACTTGTTTGATTGACGTAGCTCAACAAAGTACTTTGCCAGGTCGGTAAAGGTGTCGAACTGCAGTTGTGCGTTGTCGGCAGTGCCAAATCCGTAACTCATCCACACAAAGGGTACTCCAGCTCGATGCGCTTCACTACAGTCGCTGTCGGTATCGCCTATGTATACAGGGTGTTGCAGATTGTACTTTTCGACCAGCAGACGCATATTCTCGGCTTTGCGCAATCGGGTATTGCCATATGCGATGGTGTCGGTTATGTAGGGCTCTATGCCGGCATAGCGAACAAAGATGGGCAACTCGAGCTCATCGCAGTTGCTTAGCATGAACAACTTGTAGTGTTGTGCCAGTTGGGCTACGCCTTCTTGCACTCCATCATATAGCTTGCCTCCTAATCGAGGTAATTCTGTCACGACCAATTCTGCTATAGATTTAAGCAGTTGTTCCACATGTTCGGCGGGTACAAAATGGCGCATGATGTCGTCGATAGGTGTGCCTATAAGTGCCAATAAATCATCGCGAGTAATGCGGCGTTCAATACCTTCGCGCTCAAATGCCATATTCCATATTTGGGCATATGTATCTACGGCATCCCACATGGTGCCATCCATGTCAAAGATTAGTGCATCGGTATTGTGGTCTATTGTCATGTGTAGGTCTATTGTTATGGGTGCGAAGTTAATACAAAACCTTCAAAAAAACAACATCGGCACCCTTTCGGTGTGCCGATGTTATATCTGTATTTACAATAAGATTAGTAAATAGTGTACGATGCGAGGGGGGCCAACTCACCGCTGATAATGCCATCGGCTACGGTGAAGGTAGCATTATGTACTTTGTCGGTGTACTCGCCGGCGGGCAGGGTAGTGGGCATGGCAATAGTTTGAGCCTCTTCGCTGATATTGATAAGTGCAGCACCTTTGTTGCCACGAATTACCTCTATTACAGCACCATTTTCCGATGCCTCTACTTGCTCGGTACATCCACTCATAGCCTTACGGAAGGCAATGGCGGCTACTACCTCGGGGTGGAAGAACTCGTCGTTACCACGGTCGCCCACACGGTTGTTGCCGTAGTAGTTGTCGCGTGTGCTACCGGCAGGACGGCTGTAGAACAAGGGTGTACCGTGTTGACGTGCTGTGAGGAAGACGTAGCCTTGACGGATAAGCTCGTCGCTTATGCCGGCCGACTCGTGACCATTGCAGTATGTGTCGTGCGACTCAACCCATGTTACCAAGCGGTTGGGGGCTACAGGGTGATGCCACTCGGTGAGATTGGCGGCATGGTAGTTGTTGTGCTCGAGGGCGTGACGCAATGCACCACCATAGTTGCTGGCGGTGAGGTCCATGTACTCGGCATACTCGTTCTCCTTTACGTTCTTGTCTTGCAATACCTCGCCATAGATAAAGAGGCTGTCGGGGTAGAGCAATGTAATGTC
>CAJGDT010000076.1 GCA_904502265.1 uncultured Barnesiella sp.
AAGTGGAGAAGGCTTATGCCGCCATTGCGTTATATTGTAATGGAAACAAAAAAGTGGCGGAAAGTATTATCAACTCTTTGCGTGAGTATGCTGTAGTATCATCTTCGCAAGGTATGTATTGGCCCCATAATCGTAGTTATTCATTCTATCGCAATAGTGCGGTACAAGTACACTGTGCAATATATGAGGCCTTTGCATTGGTATCTCCTCGGATTCCCGAAATGGATGCTATGCGACAATGGTTACTCTTGCAGAAACAGACACAAGATTGGGCCGGCGTGCCATCGACACTCGATGCTGTAAACATTCTTCTTACATCGGGCTCAAATTGGTGTAATGATAACGATGCTGCTCGAATGGAGTGGGGCAATGCACCACTTCCTACGCCCTCACAAGCCGAACAGATAATGGGTTATGATAAGTATGTGCGTGAAGGCAATACTATAAATAGCGCTGATGCTACATTACGCATCAAAGGACATGATGAGAAACCCTCTTGGGGTGCAATATATTGGCAGTACAGCGATGATATAACCGACATAGAAGCTCATAGCACCGATGAGGTAAGTGTTGAGCGAAGCTACTATGTTGAGCGTGACGGTAATTGGGTTCCTGTCGAGAGCACATCGGTAAGGGTGGGTGATGTTATAAAAGTGCGTATGACGATGAAAAGTGTGCGGGATATGCAGTATATGGCATTGATTGATGCACGTCCGGCATGCTTTGAGCCTCAGGAACAATTACCTCAATACAATAATTCGCAAGGGTTATGGTATTATTCAGTTCCCGAAGATGCTGTTACTGCATTCTATATCGAGCACATGCCTCGAGGTGTATATGTGATAGAATATAATGTATATGCCGACCGTCAAGGAACATACACATCGGGCATTGCAACATTGCAAAGCTATTATGCCCCTCAATTCACTGCCCATACATCCGGTACAACCATAACCGTTTCGCAATAATGGCAATTACATAGGTCTAAAACAACAGCGGGCTGAGGAACTCTCAACCCGCTGTTGTTTTATGGTGGTATTGTATTCGATTACAATTTATACATATTTTCGTAATACTTTTGGTAGTCACCACTGGTTACATTGTCCATCCACTCTTGGTTGTCGAGATACCAGCGTACGGTTTTTTCTATACCCTCTTCAAATTGCAATGATGGTTCCCAACCGAGTTCTCTTTGCAACTTGGTCGAGTCGATTGCGTAGCGAGCATCGTGTCCGAGACGGTCGGTAACGTAGGTGATAAGGTCGAGCGAGTGACCTTCGGGATTACCTAAAATGCGATCGACGGTTTTTATCATCACCTTGATAAGGTCTATGTTTTTCCATTCGTTAAAACCTCCGATATTGTAAGTCTCTGCAATCTTGCCCTTGTGGAAAATGAGGTCTATTGCGCGTGCGTGGTCTTCAACGTAGAGCCAGTCACGTACGTTCTCGCCCTTGCCATATACGGGGAGTGGCTTTCGGTGACGAATATTGTTGATAAATAGAGGTATTAGCTTCTCGGGAAATTGGTATGGGCCATAGTTGTTTGAGCAGTTGGTGACGATGGTGGGCATACCATAGGTATCGTGATAGGCGCGTACGAAGTGGTCGCTCGAAGCCTTTGCTGCCGAGTAGGGGCTGTGGGGATTGTATTTTGTGGTCTCGTAGAAGAAGTCGTCGCCATAGGCTTTATGTCCCTCCGACGAAGCTGTGGTTTTGAAAGGAGGCTCTATACCCTCGGGGTGGTTCATTGATAATGCACCATACACCTCATCGGTAGAGATATGGTAGAAGCGTTTACCCTCATATCCTTCAGGAAGGCTCTCCCAATAGAGTTTTGCTGCTTGAAGAAGTGACAGCGTACCCATTACGTTGGTGCGAGCAAAGGTAAAAGGATCTTTGATAGAACGGTCTACGTGGCTCTCGGCTGCAAGGTGGATAATGGCATCGACCTTCTCGTCTTGCATAAGTCGGTAGAAAGCCTCAAAGTCGCAGATATCCATCTTTACAAACTTGTAGTTGGGCTTTCCTTCTATATCTTTCAGATTGGATAGATTACCGGCATAGGTAAGTTTGTCAAGGTTGATAATATTATATTCGGGATATTTGTTGACGAAGAGTCGTACAACATGACTGCCTATGAAACCGGCACCTCCGGTTATTACTATATTTTTCATTTTTGTTGGTGCTGTTTAAGGTTATGTATGCATCTCTTGAGAGAGTCGGTCCAATATGGTATTTTTATATCGAATACCTCCTTAATTTTAGTCTTGTCGAGCACCGAGTATGCCGGTCGTTTGACAGGGCTGGGAAACTCATTGCTATGACAAGGTGTTATATCGCACGAGGTTGTTTCGTTATATTGGGCTATTAATTTGGCAAAGTCGTACCAAGAGCAAACACCTTCGTTGGAGTAGTGGTATATGCCGGTTTGTGAGCCATCGTATTTTTCAAGTATCACAGCAATGGCGTGTGCCAAATCGTTGGCATAGGTAGGTGTGCCTACTTGGTCAAACACAACTTTTAATTGCGGTTTGGTGGCTGTGAGGCTCATCATAGTTTTGCAGAAATTTTTACCAAACTCGGAGTATAGCCATGCGGTACGTATAATGACGTGGTTGCAACCAGTGGCTATAATGCGTTGCTCTCCATGCAATTTTGTCAGGCCATACACGCCGGTAGGTGTGCCTTGTTGATTTTCTTTGCAAGGTGTATTATATACCTCTTTTCCAAATACATAGTCGGTAGATATGTGTATGAGCAATGCGCCAACTTCTTTGGCCGCCTTAGCCAGATTCTCGGGTGCTATGGCATTGAGACTTTCGGCCAATTGCTCATTCGTCTCGGCCGCATCTACATTGGTATATGCCGCACAATTGACTATGATATTAACATTGTTTTCGGTAACCATTTTGTGCACGGCATTTGCGTTGGTTATGTCGAGGTAGGTTGTATCAACACCTTCAACTTCGCACACATCGGTAAAGATGTATCGATTGTGGCTTTTTTCGGCCACAATGCGCATCGCATTTCCCAACTGTCCGTTGGCACCGGTAACAAGTACTACCATAGTTTACTCAAATTCGGGATAGAGGTTTGTATTGTAATCAAAAGGTGTGTCAAAATCTTTTAAGCAAGCGTGCTTGAGGTCTTTTTCCGATAGAATGGCTTTTTCAATCGGAATGAGCCAGTCTATACCAAGGTCGTCGTCTTTGATGTTTATGCCATAATCGGCTTCGGGTGTGTAAAAGTTGTCACACTTGTATTGAAAAATGGCTGTGTCGCTCAATACCGCAAAACCATGAGCAAACCCACGAGGGATAAAAAGTTCTCGGTGATTCTCTTCACTGAGCTCTACTGCAACGTGCTGTCCGTATGTGGGCGATCCTTTGCGTATATCTACTGCAACATCAAGTACGCGACCTTTGACACAACGTACCAACTTACTTTGAGAATAGGGTGGGGCTTGAAAGTGTAGGCCGCGAATGACTCCATGGCTCGACATGCTTTCGTTGTCCTGTACAAAACGGATGGGACGTACTTTTTGATCAAACTCTCGTTGAGAAAAACTCTCAAAAAAGTAGCCTCTGGCATCCTTAAACACCTTTGGTTCAATAATTGCTAAGCCATCTATGGCGGTTTTTATAACTTCCATACATCAATCCCAGCTTGGGCGTCCGTTTTCTTTCTCTATCTCTATAACTTTCAGTAAATATTGGCCGTATTGATTCTTGATCATAGGCTCGGCGAGTTGACGCATGCGCTCTTCGGTAATCCAACCTTGGCGGTATGCAATACCCTCCAAGCAGGCTACTTTCAAGCCTTGACGTTTCTCAAGTACTTCTATGTATGTCGAAGCCTCTGATAGTGAGTCGTGTGTGCCGGTATCGAGCCATGCAAAACCTCGACCCAAAGTTTGTACCTTCAATTCACCATCGGCCAAGAAGTGCTGATTGACTGTAGTTATTTCGTATTCGCCACGAGCCGACGGCTTGATTTTGCGAGCTACATCGACCACTTTGTTGGGGTAGAAATATAAGCCTACTACTGCGTAGTTTGATTTGGGTTGAGTGGGTTTTTCTTCGATTGAGAGGCAGTTGCCATGCTTGTCAAACTCTGCAACACCATATCGCTCAGGGTCGTTAACCCAATAGCCAAATACAGTTGCTTTACTCTCCTCTTCGGCGGCACGCACAGCTTCTTTAAGCATGTTGGTAAATCCCGATCCATGGAAGATGTTATCGCCCAAAACAAGGCATGCACAATCGTCACCAATAAAATCGGCTCCAATTGTAAATGCTTGCGCCAGACCATCGGGTGAAGGTTGCTCGGCGTATTCAAAGTGCACACCATAATCCGATCCATCGCCTAATAGGCGCTTAAATCCTGGCAAGTCATGTGGTGTCGAGATAATCAAAATCTCTCTGATACCGGCAAGCATCAGTACCGAAATGGGATAGTATACCATTGGCTTGTCATATATGGGCATCAATTGTTTTGAAATGCCTTTGGTGATAGGATACAAGCGTGTACCACTGCCACCGGCGAGGACTATTCCTTTCATGGTTCTATATGGTGTTTATGATATTTTTTTGATGTTTCTATTTGTTGTAGAGTCTACAAAACGTTGCAACTTTATCCATGATGAGCAGTTGGTTATCTGAGTTTTTAGACCTATCTTGTGTAATATATGATATACTCTTGATTCGTGTCTGATGTGCCACTGGGTTATGGGATAGAATACAAATGTTATAAGTATTCCCAGAGCCACTACAATATAAAGTTGAATGTCTATTGACCAACCTATTTTATATGCCACATACCAACATAATATGACAAGCATATTTATGCCGATAATAGATGTTGTAGTGCCGAAATGCGAAAAACCAAGTGTTATGAATAAGTGGTGGAGATGCGTTTTATCGGCACTGAAAGGCGATCTCTTACGTATTATGCGCATAATCATAACTCTCACTGTATCGAATACCGGTACACACAACACCGCTAATGTAAATGGTACAATACCAAGATTGGAATCTAAGCTTGTTTCTTGGGGATAAGTAGAGAGAATGTTGATGACAAAAATAGAAAAAATAAGGCCCAACGAAAGTGTGCCGGCATCACCTATAAACATCTTGGAATCTTTGCCAAACATGTTGTGGAAAAAGAACGGTATGAGCGAAGAGGCTACGATGATGGAGAGGGTAGCCATGCGTATATTGTCGATAGAGTAGAATAAGGTACTCAATAGAATACAAGATATAATCGTGAATCCCGAAGAATAGCCGTCAACGCCATCTATAAGATTTATGGCGTTGATAATACCCACACATGCAAAAATTGTGAGTGGAATAGATACATATTCCGGTATTGTTGTCAATCCCCACAAGCCATGAAAGTTGCATATTTGTGTATCCGATACTATCATGATATAGAGTACCAATATAATCTCGGCACATAGCTTAATCTTAGGAGATAGTGATATAGTGTCATCAATGAAACCAATGATCATAATGATGATAATGGCTGCAAATGTGGGGAACATATCATAAAATGATCCAAAGTATTTGAAACTCATGATTCCGGCCATGATACCAAATACAACGGTAAGTCCGCCCATAACAGGAACCGGTACTCGTTGCAATTTGCGAGCATCTGGATTATCAACTATGTTTTTCTCCAAAGCTACCTTAAGTAGGTATGGATAAATCCATGATGTTGATAGTAGTGCTATCAATGCCGGTATGAGTATAGACCAAAGTACGTTCATCTTTATCTGTTTCTTTTAGCTCATGAGAGTAGTGCTTGTTGTATGTTGCTTATAACATTACTCATGCCCAATTTGCTTAAGTGTTATTAGCTGACAAATATATAAAATAAACCTATAATAATCAAGTAAAGAGAAATAGTTTAGTATAAGAATCATCTTTGTTTGTAATTGACTTGTTGTCAATTTGTTATATTTATGCATGTTGGGGTGTGATTTTATTCTATATTGTGTGTAATAGCTTTGCCCTTTTTCGTGCTTTCTTGTCAATATTGATTCATTATAATTCTTATTGTTTGGTGTATATGATATTTTCTAAGCGATTAACACTCAGTAGATGAGGTGTTTGTATTGGTCGTAAAGTCGATTTCTTAATGAGCTATAGCCTCCGACTCGTTGTTGCCTTGATGTAGGCTGGCAAGCTGAATGTTGATTTCTCCTTTTGATGTAATGTTGTAGTCGGAAGCATAGTGTATAACTAATTGTATATTTTGTTAACTCCCTTTAATAGATTTGCAAAATAAAATATTATCTTTGCGATAGCTATATCGCAATTATGTATTATGTTGCAGATAATGAGTGGGAAACTTGATATGTAGCAAATAAAAATTTACAAATCTAATATATCACATTATGTTTAAAGGAAAGAATATTGCCCAAAGACTTGGTTTGGGTTTGTGTGTTCTTGCAACCGCCTCATTCTTGAATGGATGTGATGAATCGTACGACCTGAACAATTTGGGCGGCGATGTCACATTGTTTGAAAATGGTGTATCGGCTCCGGTTGGCGAGACTGAGAAATTTTTTATTAGTGATTTCATTGGCGAAAATGATCTAATTCAAGTTGACAGTGATGGTCGCTATATGATTTCATATAGTGGCAATGCTTCTACATCGTTTAGCTTTCCTGGCATTGAGGTGCCGGCCATGAAACCGGAACTCGGAACGGTTTATCTCGATTTCTTTGAGTCATTGAAAACCAATCCGGAGTATAGTGATATAATAACCCTTATAGAAGGCGCTGTAGGTGGCTCTTTCGATAAATATACCTCTATACCGGAGATTGTAAATCCTGTTACCGGGGAAAAAGTAGCATTGAATGTAAATGAAATTCATGCTGTGATACCTCGAAAACTCGAAGACTTTACAATGGATGTAAATGACATTCCCGAAGAGTTGGTGAGTATTTCTAAAATAGAATTGAGTGACGAAGCTGTGGCGGAACTGTCACTTCATGCCGAAGGTTTGCCTAAGACAATTACCGAACTTTCGATAGATTTCTATATTCATTCTCCGGTGGAATTACATATAATTCCTGTTGATGAAAGCATCGAGATTGTAGGTGAAAATTATTTCCACATTTCGCATACATTGCCGTGCATTGATGGCAAGTTGGATGATAAAATTCTTTTCAACCTTGATAGAATCGAGTTTAAGGAGCCTTTGATGCGCGATGAGGATGGTAAGATTGTTATAAGTGCAGAATTTGACTATGAAGGTCGTATTGATATTAACGAGACATTTGACCTTTCCGGTTGGACTCCTGTATTGGATATGAATATTGGTTTTAGTGTGCCTCAATTTGCTGTAGAAATGGTATCGGCTGCTATTCAAGCCGAAGTTGAACCTATTTCATTCTCGCAAGAGATTACCGGATTACCCGATTTACTTGTTAGTCCTAACAACTGCTTTGACTTAAGCTACCTTACTCTCAATTTGAACATTAATAACACTACACCGGCGACGCTTGCTACCGACTTTTCTATCCAATCTATTTTCCAAGATGGATCGGAGAGTGGCACAATAGGTACCGAAAATGCTCTCATTGTTGAGGCTAATAAGGAGCAACAAATTATTATCTCAAACGAGGAAAAGTATGCCGGACAACCCGGATATATACCTAACCTCAATGAGATTATGTATAAGATACCTCGTTTGTTGAGCCTGAAGGCTGCTCCTTCTATACCTTTGACCAACATCGACTTGCATTTGAATCGTGATTATAATGTTGGAGTAAACTATTCGCTTCAAGTGCCGGTCATCTTTGGCGAAGATCTCCACCTGTCTGTATCGGGTGATTTTGGCGACCTTGGTGTCGA
>CAJGDT010000077.1 GCA_904502265.1 uncultured Barnesiella sp.
CGATACATCTCTTGTATTGTTGCAATGAGTTCGTTGCTGAAACCACGACGACGCAAGCCCACAATATTGAGACCAACAAATGAGACAGGAGTGCGTGCAGCCATAACATAGGGGGGTACATCTTTGTTGACAAGTGTACCGCCTTGTATCATGGTGTATGAGCCGATGTGAGTAAATTGGTGTACCAATGTACCACCGCCTATCACTGCGTTGTCGTCGACAACTACCTCGCCTGCCAATTGAGTAGCATTGGAGATAATGAGGTTATTGCCCAACTCACAGTCGTGAGCCACGTGGCAGTAGGCCATGATGAGGCAATTGCTACCTACTACGGTGCGACCCTTAGAGGCTGTGCCACGGTGTACGGTAACACACTCGCGCAAGGTGGTGTTGTCGCCAATCTCGGCAGTAGTGTACTCGCCATTGAACTTGAGGTCTTGTGGTACGGCTGCAACGGTTACTCCGGGGAATATCTTGCAGTTTTTACCAATGCGTGCGCCGGGATAGAGTGTTACGTTGGGGTGGATATATGTGCCATCGCCAATTTCTACATCCTCGTAGATAGTAACAAATGGGCTTATGGTTACATCCTTGCCAATCTTGGCATCGGGGTGTATGTATGAAAATTTTTCCATGATTGAATTATAGTAATATTAATTATTTGTTTTTGATGATTTGAGCCATAAACTCAGCCTCGCTCACTATCTTCTCGCCTACAAAAGCATAGCCCTTCATGTAGGCGCAACCGCGACGTATCTCGCCCATGAGTGAGAGGTGGAATATGAGAGTATCACCGGGAACTACCTTTTGGCGGAACTTCACATTGTCAATCTTCATGAAGTAAGTAGAGTAGCGCTCGGGTTCTTCTACCGAGTTGAGTACAAGTAGACCACCTGTTTGAGCCATAGCCTCAACAATGAGTACACCGGGCATAACGGGCTCTTGGGGGAAGTGACCTTGGAAGAAAGGCTCGTTGCCCGATACGTTCTTAATACCCACAATGTGTTTTTCGCCCATGTCTATCACCTTGTCTACCAACAAGAAGGGGAAACGGTGGGGTAGGAGTGTGCGTATTTTGTTGGTATCCATCAAAGGTACTTTGTTGGGGTCGTAAGAAGGGGCTTGAAGGTCTTGACGGCCTATCTCGCGACGCAAAATGCGGGCAAATTTGTTGTTGATGGTGTGTCCGGGACGGGTTGCGATGATGCGACCACGTATGGGACGACCGGCGAGGGCGATATCGCCCAAGATGTCGAGCAACTTGTGGCGTGCAGGCTCGTTGTCGAATACAAGAGGCTTGTTGTTGATGTAGCCGAGTTGGTTGGCGGGTTTGTGCTCAGTGCCCAATGTGTCGGCAAGACGATCGAGCTCGGTTTGCTCCATCTCTTGGTCATATATAACAATGGCATTGTCGAGGTCGCCACCCTTAATGAGGTTGTTTTTCAAAAGAGGCTCTATCTCGCGAACAAACACAAATGTGCGACAAGCGGCAATCTCTTCCTTGAAGTCGCTCAAGCGGTCCATCGCTGCAAATTGGTTGCGAAGAATGGGCGAGTTGTAAGATACCATTGTGTTGATGCTGAACTCGTCGTCGGGCAATACGATGATAGAGCTTCCGGTAGTTTCGTCTACTACCTCGATCTTAGACTTGATGATAAAGTAGTCCTTCTCGGCCTTTTGCTCAACGATACCCACGCGTTCTATTTCGTTGACGTAGAGTATAGCACTTCCTTCAAGAATGGGAAGCTCGGGTGCATCTACTTGAATAATACAGTTGTCAATCTCGGCACAATAAAGGGCAGCCATGGCATGCTCAATAGTGCTTACTCGAACATCACCTCGACCTATAACTGTACCACGGCTTGTCTCAATGACATTCTCGGCAACGGCATCGATGATGGGTTGATCGGGGAGGTCAATGCGTTGTATTTTGTAGCCTGTGTTTTCAGGAGCGGGGAGAAAAGTGGCGGTGACATTAAGTCCGGTGTGAAGGCCTTTGCCACTTATAGAAAAACTCTCTTTCAGTGTTCTTTGTTTCATAATCTTGTGCCTTTTGTGTTGATGTAAATATGTCTCTTAATCTTGAAGATTTTTCTTCAATTCGTTTATTTGCTGTTGTAGTTCCTTGACGGTTTGGTTGAGTTGTGCAAGTCGTTTGATGTGTACTGTTTGACGAGCAAATTCAACTTTGGGGACGGCCGGGTAACCCATGATTTCCATATTGTCTTTTACGTCGTTAGGAATACCCGATTGTGCACCTACAATGACGCGGTTGCCCACGTGTCGGTGTCCGGCAATACCCACTTGTCCGCCAAACATACAATGTTGGCCTATCTTGGTAGAGCCGGCAACGCCTACTTGTGCTGCCATGACGGTGTGAGAACCTACCTCTACGTTGTGTGCTATCTGTACAAGGTTGTCGAGTTTAACACCTCGACGTATGATGGTAGCACCCATCGTAGCACGGTCGACAGTAGTATTGGCACCCAACTCTACATCGTCTTCGAGAATAACGATGCCTATTTGGGGTATCTTTTTGTATGAACCATCGGCTTGAGGAGCAAATCCAAAACCATCGGATCCAATAACCGAGCCGGCATGTACGATACAATTGTCGCCAATGCGACATCCGTGGTAAACTTTCACGCCGGGATAGAGTGTTACGTTGTTGCCAATAACAACATCGTCACCAATATATACTTGGGGATATATTTTGCATCCATTACCCACCACAGCGCGCTCACCGATATAAGTGAATGCACCTACGAATACGTCATCGGCTACTTGTGCCGATAAGGCAATGTGAGAGGGCTCTTCAATACCGCTTTTTTGACCACGTGCTTGCTCGACAAGTTCCAGTAGGCGAGTGAGGCAAGTATAGGGGTCGTCGACCTTGATGAGAGTGGGAGTAACCGGCTTCTCGGGCTCGAAGTCGCGACGCACAAGAGCAATGCTGGCTTGTGTTGTGTAGAGGTATTGTGTGTATAAAGGGTTGGACAGGAATGTGAGAGTGCCGGGAGTACCTTCTTCAATCTTGGCAAGATTGCTTACGCTCACCGTTGCATCTCCAACTATTTCGCCGCCAAGAAAGGCGGCTATCTGTTCGGCTGTAAATTGCATGTCTATTCTTAGTTTATATATAATGAGTGCAAAGTACGTAAATTTTTTTTATATATCATTATGTCAAAATGAAAAATTAGCAAGAATGACGTTGTAGTGTGTTGTGGCGCGGATGTTAAAAAAATCAAATAAAAAATAGTGTTATAATTTGTCTAACCGCAGGAAATCTGCTATCTTTGCAAACTGTATTAATGTCTGATAATGAAATTCTGACATCGCGGTGTTGGATAAAACTATAAGAATATGAAGTTATTGCAAACCAAACTCTCACGTTATGATGCTCCTCAAATAGCAAAAGAAAAGGGTGTTTACCCCTATTTCCGTGAGATAACAAGCGACCAAGATACAGAGGTCAAAATTAACGGTAAAAAAGTGTTAATGTTCGGTTCTAATAGTTATTTAGGATTGACTAACCACCCGAAAATCAAGGAAGCAGCTATCAAAGCTACCAAGAAGTATGGTACCGGTTGCGCAGGTTCGAGATTTTTGAATGGTACACTTGATATTCACACTCAACTCGAAAAACGTCTTGCTAAGTTTGTTGGTAAGGAAGATGCACTCGTTTATTCTACCGGTTTTCAAGTTAATCTTGGTGTAGTATCATGTCTTACAGGTCGTGAAGACTATATCATTACCGACGAGTCGGATCACGCATCAATTGTTGATGGTTTCCGTCTTTCATTCTCTAAACGTTTGAAATATCGTCACAACGATATGTTTGAACTTGAGCAACGCCTCAAAATGTGTGACCCCGATGCCGTGAAGCTCGTAGTTACCGATGGTGTTTTCTCAATGGAAGGTGATGTGCCCGACTTGCCTAAAATGGTGGAACTCTGTAAACAATATAATGCAGCGCTCATGGTAGATGAGGCACATGGTATTGGTGTATTTGGTCGCAATGGTCGTGGTGTGTGTGACCACTTTGGTGTTACCAAAGATGTAGACCTTATCATGGGTACATTCAGTAAATCATTTGCATCGTTGGGTGGTTTCATTGCTAC
Source organism: uncultured Barnesiella sp. (assembly GCA_904502265.1). Classification (GTDB taxonomy): domain Bacteria; phylum Bacteroidota; class Bacteroidia; order Bacteroidales; family Barnesiellaceae_A; genus Barnesiella_A. The sequence continues at coordinate 4,122 of CAJGDT010000077.1, forward strand.
CGATGAAGTTACTGCTAACTTCCTCCGTCACAACTCTCGTTCATATATCTTCTCGGCAAGTATCACACCTGCTTCAACAGCAGCAGCTAATGCCGCACTTGATATCATGGAGAGCGAGCCCGAACGTTTCGAGCGCCTTTGGGATGTAACAAACTATGCACTCGAAGGATTCCGCAGTATGGGTTGCGAAATAGGTAACACTTGCACACCTATCATCCCTCTCTACGTACGTGACAATGACAAGACTTTCCTTGTAACACGTATGTTGCTTGACGATGGTATTTTTGTTAATCCTGTTGTTTCGCCTGCAGTTCCTCCCCACGACACACTCATCCGTATCTCATTTATGGCTACTCACACTCGTGAGCAAGTGGATGTGTTGTTGGAGAAGATCGAGAAGAACTTCCGTTTGCTCAACATTATACCTTGATAATAATTGTTTTTTATACCATAAGAGGATGCAAACATCAGTCGTTTGCATCCTCTCTTATTAAATAAGTATCGTACTATGCAACTGAAAGATATAAAACGCCTCTATCGCCTCTATATGAATGGTATTGTGTCGCAAAGTATGCGTCTCAAAGGGGCTGAGTATCGTGTAAACTTTGGTCTTACGTTGCCTTTGTTGCGCCGTATAGCAGAGCAGATACCGCCTACGGTAGACATAGCTGAGCAATTGTGGCATGACACCGGTGTGCGCGAGTCGATGTTGTTGGCTCCAATGGTATATCCTATCGAGCAATGTACGTCGGTCGATGCGCGACGTTGGGTCGAGGAAGTGCCTAATGTTGAAGTTGCCGATTTTTGTTGCAAGTACCTCTTTGCTCGTCTGCCTTATGCATCGGATCTTGTAGTCGATTGGGTGGCATCATCGCAGGAGATGGTGGTATATACAGCCTTTCGTTTGGCCTATGCCCTATTGCCTCAAATGGCAAATGAAGATTGGATTGCCTCTGTGGCACAAACTGCCATTGCAGCTCAGAGTGACGATAGGAGTGTTGTTGTTTCGGCTGCTCGTCGTTTCCTTTCCGAAGCATTACTCATGCCCGTATCCGGCAAGGTGGTTGTAGAGTGCCTACGCAAGACCGACAAAATAGATGAGGTGTTGCGACAAAACCTCTTGGCTTTTTATGATGAGGAGGCTTGAACTCTGAAACTATAGCGCATTATAACTCAAATTAATGTGTTTCGGCGAAAAAAATCCTTTAATATACGGCTTGTGCTATTGCACAAATGATAAAAATGATATAACTTTGTAAAAACAAAGTGTATGCCTGTGAATGAGGAGAAAAACAAAGAATTGTCTGTAAAACAGAGACTTTCGATGTTCTTAGAGAGCCGTAAGATGCGCAAAACACCCGAGCGTTTTGCAATACTCGATAAGATATACTCCTCGTTGGCACATGTCGATGTAGTGTCATTGCGCCAAACTATGCAGGCCGATGGCTTCCAGGTGAGTCGGGCAACGATATATAATACGCTCGATTTGCTCGTAGAGGCCGGTTTGGTAAGACGCATAATCTTGGGCGATGGCGTGACACGATATGAGCGTGTAGTGCAGGCAAACAATCATCACCACCTCATCTGCACCCGGTGTGGTAAGGTGAAGGAGATGAAAGCAGTAGAGTTGCTGGGAGAATTACTCTCGCACAAGCCACGTAGTTTCGAGCCAGTGTATTATACACTCTATATTTATGGATTGTGCTCGCGATGTGCCAAGGCTGAGAAGACTGCAGCGAAAGAGAAAAAATAATATTAATATCATATATCTAAAAAACAAAAAGATAAATCATGAAGGTAGATATCCTTTTGGGTCTGCAATGGGGTGATGAAGGTAAGGGCAAAGTAGTAGACGTGCTCACACCTCGTTACGATGTAGTAGCCCGTTTCCAAGGAGGCCCCAATGCCGGACACACACTTGAATTTGAAGGTAACAAGTATGTATTGCGCTCGATACCTTCGGGAATATTCCAAGGTGGCAAGGTAAATATTATAGGCAATGGCGTTGTACTTGACCCTGTATTGTTCCGCGATGAGGCTGAGCAATTGGCTGCAAGTGGTCATGACCTTACACAACGTCTCTGTATTTCAAAGAAGGCACACCTTATATTACCCACACATCGCATGCTCGATGCTGCTTACGAGGCCGCTAAAGGTGCCGGTAAGATAGGTACTACCGGAAAAGGTATTGGCCCTACATATACCGATAAAATCAGTCGTAATGGATTGCGCGTAGGCGATATTTTCCTCGATTTCGAAAATCGTTACAATGCCCTCAAAGCGCGTCATGAGGCTATCTTGGCATCACTCAATTTTGAATACGACATCACAGAGTTGGAACAACGTTGGATGGAGGCTATTGAGTATCTGAAGAAATTCCCTATCATTGACAGCGAACATACCATTAACAACTTGCTTCGCGAAGACAAGAGTGTACTTGCCGAAGGTGCACAAGGTACAATGCTCGACGTTGACTTCGGTTCATATCCTTTTGTAACCTCTTCAAACACTGTATGCGCAGGAGCATGTACCGGTTTGGGTATAGCCCCCAATCGTATTGGTGAGGTATATGGTATCTTCAAGGCATATTGCACTCGCGTAGGTAGTGGTCCTTTCCCCACCGAGTTGTTCGATGAAGTAGGCGATAAGATGTGTGTTCTAGGTCACGAATTTGGCTCAGTAACAGGTCGTCGTCGTCGCTGCGGATGGATTGACCTTGTAGCCTTGCGCTATGCTATTATGGTTGATGGTGTTACTAAGCTTATCATGATGAAGAGCGATGTACTCGACACCTTTGAAACAATCAAGGCTTGCGTGGCATACCGTGTAAATGGTGTGGAGACTACAGAGTTGCCCTACTCTCTTGAGAGTGGCATTGAGCCTGTATATGTAGAGTTGCCAGGTTGGCAACAAGATATGACAGCCGTGAAGAGCGAGGAGGAGTTCCCCCAAGCATTCAACGACTATATTGCATTCCTTGAGCGCGAATTGGGTGTGCCTATCGCTATCGTATCGGTAGGTCCCGACCGCGAACAAACTATTGAGAGAAATATTTAATCAAACCTTAAAAATACTTTATAAACACTTATTATGGCAATAGTTAAACCTTTCAAGGGGTTACGTCCCCCGAAACAATTGATCGAAGTTGTTGCATCACGTCCTTATGACGTACTTAGTTCAGAAGAAGCTCGTATTGAGGCTGAGGGTAACGAAAAGTCTCTCTACCACATCATCAAACCCGAGATCGATTTCGCTCCCGGTACTGACGAGCATGCTCCCGAAGTATATGAAAAAGCAGTAGAAAACTTCCACGCTTTCCAAGAAAAAGGCTGGCTTGTACAAGACGAGAAAGAAAACTACTATGTATATGCTCAAACTATGAATGGCCGCACTCAATACGGTCTTGTAGTAGCAGCTAACGTAGAAGACTACTTGAACGGTGTAATCAAGAAACACGAGCTCACTCGTCGTGACAAAGAGGAAGACCGCATGAAACACGTTCGCAATAGCAACGCCAACATCGAGCCCGTATTCTTCTCTTATCCCGATAACGAGGAACTCGACGGTATCGTAGCTCGCGTAGCTCGTGAGAAAGCTCCCGAGTACGACTTCGTTGCTCCCGACGGTTTCGGCCACCACTTCTGGGTGATTGACAATGAGGAAGATATCAAGCGCATCACTGAGTTGTTCGCTGCTATTCCTTACCTCTATATCGCCGATGGTCACCACCGTACAGC
>CAJGDT010000078.1 GCA_904502265.1 uncultured Barnesiella sp.
AGCTGCCGACACAAAGAAGATATCGCGAGAGTGTGCATCGGTTGTACGCAAGTTCCACACCCCACGTGGCGACATGCAGAATTGTCGAGGATTCCATTTATTATCTACTACGATATTATCGCTACACCATTTAACCCACTCTTGAGGATTGGCTCGGTATTGTGCAACTTGTTCGATAGTAAATACTTCGGTAAAGAACGAGCGATAGGGGGTGAGCATCTCGTTGCTTACACGCGGATTGAGTACATACATATCGAAGTAGGGCCTGTCGTTTCCTTCAAGTTCAATTGCAGCAAAGTGATCATTAAGCACCTCTATCGACACATCGCGACGGTCTTTCTCCGACATACAGAACAACATAGAGATAGCACGATTGCGTAATTCTTGGGGGCAATTATCAAGGAATGAAATAATGGTTTGATAGTTTCCTCGTGACTGCTTAATGAGCGTTGTAGTAAGAGTGTTATCTACTCCCCATTTATCGGCCAATGCCATTGCATCATTATCGGTAGGGAAGGTGGCAATATAAGCGTTGCGTATAGAGTCCTCTTGTGCAAATCGCTTGTCGTTATAAGCCATTTGCTCGGCAGTTACCTCGGGTACGTTATTTATCTCTATAGGAGGGATGACGTCAAATGATATAGCTTCACTATAGCCCGATGACTTATCAAGCACGACCTTGACCTCGTTGTCTTTACCGGCGGTGAACTTGGTAAATCCAAACATGCCATCCTTTGCAGCCCAAGCAACCATATCACCCAGACCTGAGGTGAGTGATACGCATCCGTTCTCATCACACTCCTTGCTTACAGCAGTATAGAACTCGGCCATATTATAGATTTTAAACTCAACAACGGCCTTTACAGGCTCACCTTGTTCATTTACCACTTGCACATTAGTAGTAGCTGTAGGTGCATAGTTGGCTGTTACATTCACCTCGGTGTAGCAAGCATCTTGGCAGAGAATCTCCTCGGGGCCTTGATACTTTCCAAACACATAAGTATTGGTGAGCAATACTCGTGAAGCAGGCGCGTTGAACCAACCCATATTCAATACGGGCGAAGGTTCACATGCACCGAAGAAATACCATTCACCATCTACCCAAGCCTCTACCCAAGCATGGTTGCTATCGGTGTGAGCCCATCGGGGGGTGTATATTTGGCGTGCAGGAATACCTACGGCGCGTAGTGCCGCTACGGTAAAAGTTGACTCTTCACCACATCGGCCATGTGCTGTGCGAATAGTAGCGAGAGGCGAACTTGTGCGGCCATCCGAAGGGGTATAGGTTACTTTCTCATGGCACCAGTGGTTCACTTCCAGTACAGCATCATACATCGAGAGGTGGCTTATACGTTCTTTTAGCTCCTCATAGAATACGGCACGACACTCGTCTAAGTTTTCATTATTGACACGAGGAGGCAGTACAAAGTGTAGAAACTCTCTGTCAGGAATGTTCTTTCCCCAAGGCATTTCGGCACGTGCTTTCAATGCATAGTCTACATTACTTAAGTGAAACTCGCCACTATAATCTGTTATGTCGGGCGATGGCATGTACGCATATAAGAATTGGAGCGCTTCACGTTGTTCAACGTTGAGGTCCTTTTCAAAAATTGACAGATAGTCGGTATTGGCAAATAGTTGGCTACGATATTCGAAATCCTTTTTAAACACTTCGTTTCCCTCAAAGCCGTTGTTGCAAGAAAGTAATAATAGCAAGATTGAGGTTGCAACAACACCATAAATTTGTTTTTTCATAAGCATGTTGGATGTAAGTTTTAAAAATGAAAACTACGGTTGCTCAGATGGGCAACCGTAGCTATAAATTAATGAGGGATTCGGTTTGTTATTTATATTCGTCCCAGCTCTTTATTTGTATCTCGTCTTCACCCATTGAGCAGAATGCTTGAATAAAGGCATCGGCCAATCGAGCATTGGTAATCAAAGGTATGTTGAAGTCGATAGCAGCGCGACGTATCTTATAACCATTGTCCAACTCGGCAGCTGTCAAGTTCTTGGGAATGTTCACAACAAAGTCTATTTGCTTATCGTGCAACATTTGCAATGCTTGAGGCTCTTTGTCGGCTTCAGTAGGCCAGTATACGCGAGTTGCAGGTACACCATTTTCGTTGAGATATTGGTGTGAACCACCGGTTGCAAAGAGGTTGTAACCCTTCTTGTGTAATGTGCGTGCTGCTTCAAGCAATGCAGCTTTTTGTTTAGCACCACCTGTCGAGAGCAAGATGTTCTTCTCGGGGATACGATAGCCTACCGACAACATTGACTTGAGTACTGCCTCAGATGTATCATCTCCGATGCAACCAACCTCACCTGTTGAAGCCATGTCTACGCCCAATACGGGGTCGGCCTTTTGCAAGCGTGAGAATGAGAATTGTGATGCTTTGATACCTACATAGTCAAGGTCAAATGCACTCTTAGCAGGTACATCTACGGGCAAGCCCATCATTACGCGAGTAGCCAATTCGATAAAGTTGATCTTAAGAACTTTCGATACGAAGGGGAAGCTACGTGATGCACGCAAGTTACATTCAATAACTTTGATATCGTTATTCTTGGCAAGGAATTGGATATTGAAAGGACCTGATATGTGCAATGCTTTAGCAATTTGTCCGGCCACCTTCTTGATGCGACGCATAGTCTCAACATAGAGTTTTTGGGGCGGGAATTGGATAGTAGCATCACCTGAGTGTACACCGGCAAACTCGATGTGCTCCGATATAGCATAGAGCAATATCTCACCATCGCGAGCAACGGCATCCATCTCTATCTCTTTGGCATTTTGTATAAATTCGCTTACAACAACGGGGTGTTGTTTCGATACGTTGGCTGCCAACTTGAGGAACATCTCGAGCTCAGTATTATTTGAGCATACGTTCATGGCTGCACCTGAAAGTACGTATGAAGGACGTACCAATACAGGATAGCCAACTTCTTCAACGAAGCCGTAAATATCTTCGAGCGAAGTGAGCTCTCGCCAACGGGGTTGGTCAATACCAAGCTCATCGAGCATTGATGAGAATTTATGGCGGTCTTCAGCGTGGTCTATATCTGTGGCACTTGTACCCAATATATTTACTTTTTGTGCATCTAAGCGTGTTGCCAAGTTGTTAGGAATTTGTCCACCTACCGACAAAATTACGCCGTGAGGATTCTCCAACTCGATGATATCCATTACACGCTCGAATGTCAACTCGTCAAAGTATAGACGATCGCACATATCGTAGTCGGTTGATACTGTCTCGGGGTTGTAGTTGATCATTACCGAGCGCCATCCCTCTTTGCGTACTGTTGTCAAGGCATTAACGCTACACCAGTCAAACTCTACCGAGCTACCGATACGGTATGCACCTGAGCCAAGTACGATAATCGAACGTTTGTCGCCTTTGTAGTCAACATCATTCTCTACACCATTGTAAGTAAGATATAGATAGTTGGTTTGTGCGGGATATTCGGCAGCAAGGGTATCAATTTGTTTTACAACGGGAGTAATACCCAACTCTTTACGACGATTGCGCACCTCCATGATAGCCTCTTCAGTACCTGTCATCTTCTCTTTTTGGCAAGCACGAGCTATTTGGAAGTCCGAGAAACCTTGTTTCTTGGCAAGACGCATCAACTCCTCGGGTACATCAGCTACTTGATTATATGTTTCAAGTTCGGTAGCTGTTTCGATGATATTGTAAAGACGTTGCAAGAACCAACGGTCAATCTTAGTCAATTCGTGTATTTGGTCAATTGTGTAACCTTGACGGAATGCTTTCGAAATAACGAATATACGCTTATCGGTAGGAGCATGCAATGCTTTATCAATATCGGGTATCACGAGCTCTTTGTTCTCAACAAAGCCGTGCATACCTTGACCTATCATGCGCAAACCTTTTTGGATAGCCTCCTCAAATGTACGGCCGATAGACATTACCTCACCAACCGATTTCATGCTCGAACCCAACTCGCGGTCTACACCTTGGAATTTACCCAAGTCCCAGCGGGGTATCTTACATACTATATAGTCAATAGCGGGCTCGAAGAATGCGGGTGTAGTCTTAGTTACCGAGTTTTTAAGTTCGGCAAGACCATAACCCAAACCAATCTTAGCAGCAACAAAAGCAAGGGGATAACCTGTAGCCTTTGAAGCCAATGCCGATGAACGGCTCAAGCGAGCATTCACCTCGATTACACGATAGTCCTCGCTATCGGTGTCGAAGGCAAATTGTACGTTACACTCACCCACGATACCTACGTGGCGAACGATTCGGATTGCCAACTCGCGGAGTTTTTGGCACTCGCTGTTAGTAAGTGTTTGTGTAGGAGCCACAACGATACTCTCGCCGGTGTGGATACCCAGCGGGTCGAAGTTCTCCATGTTACATACAGTAATACAGTTGTCGTAGCGGTCGCGTACTACCTCATACTCAATCTCTTTCCAACCTTTGAGCGATTTTTCAACCAAAATTTGGGGTGAGAACGAGAGAGCCTTTTCGCCCAATACGCGGAGTTGTTCCTCATTGTCGCAGAAACCACTACCCAAACCTCCCAATGCATAGGCTGCACGGATAATAACGGGGTAGCCAAGTTCTTGAGCTGCTTGGTGAGCATCTTCTACCGAGTTAACAGCTACACTCTTAATGGTCTTTACATCAATCTCATCGAGCTTCTTCACGAACAACTCGCGATCCTCTGTATCCATGATAGCTTGTACGGGAGTACCCAATACTTGGATGTTGTATTTCTCCAATACACCTGTTTCATAGAGTTTTACACCGCAGTTCAATGCAGTTTGACCACCGAAAGCCAACAAGATGCCATCGGGACGCTCTTTCTCAATAACACGCTCAACGAAGTAGGGTGTTACAGGGAGGAAATATATTTTGTCGGCAACGCCTTCTGATGTTTGTACTGTAGCAATGTTGGGGTTGATAAGCACTGTTTGGATGCCTTCCTCTTTCATTGCCTTGAGAGCTTGTGAACCCGAATAGTCAAACTCACCGGCTTCACCAATCTTCAATGCGCCCGAGCCGAGCAACAGAACTTTATTGAATTTCTTAATGTCTTGTGCCATAAGTATGATTATTTATCGGGTTTACAGTAATTTTACAAAGTCGTCAAATAGTACTTCTGCATCAGTAGGACCGCTCGATGCTTCGGGGTGGAACTGTGCCGAGAAGTAGGGGCGTGTTTTATGACGGATACCCTCATTGGTATTGTCGTTCATATTGATAAACAAGGGAGCCCAGTCGCTACCCAATGTACTTTCGTCTACAGCAAAACCGTGATTTTGTGTTGTGATGTAGCAACGTTGTGTGCCCAATTCACGTACTGGTTGGTTGTGACCACGGTGACCATATTTCAACTTGTAAGTTTTTGCACCACTGGCTTTGGCAAGGAGGTGGTTACCCATGCATATACCAAATATAGGCTTGGTATTGTCGGCAATAGTCTTGCGGATATTTTCTACTGTTGCATCGCAGAAATCGGGGTTACCGGGACCATTGGTAATAAATAATCCATCGTACTCGATGTGGCTATAGTCATAGTCCCAGGGAACACGTATTACGGTAACATCGCGCTCCAACATGCAACGTACGATATTGTGTTTTACACCACAGTCTACCATTACAACGCGTTTGCTGCCGGCAGCATATTCAATAACCTCTTTGCACGAAGCCTCGGCTACAAGGTTGATGTTGTTGGGGTCGTCTATTTCTACATCATCACAACCCTCAATAACAATCTTGCCGGTCATAGAGCCACGCTCACGGAGGTGCTTGGTGAGAGCACGGGTATCAATGTCGAAGATACCGGTAATTTGCTCTTCCTGCAACCATTGAGCCAATGTCTTTTGTGCGTTCCAGTGGCTGTATTCAAACGAATAATCGGAGATAATCACAGCTTTCACGTGAATATTCTCCGACTCATAAAACTTAGATAATTTATCAACAAAATCATTAGCGGGAACACCATAGTTACCTATGATGGGATAAGTAAACGCCAATAATTGTCCTTTGTAAGAAGGATCGGTGAGACTCTCGGGATAACCCGTCATAGCCGTATTGAAAACGACTTCACCCGAAACGGACTTATCATATCCGAAAGATTTACCTCGGAATATTGTGCCGTCGTCGAGAATTAGAGATGCACTTTTAAGAGTACGCATTACGATAGAATATATAATGTTATGAATTATCTTTATTTTTATTGGTGGTTCTACCGCAGAAACCATGCAAAGATACTAAAATATTTCTGTTTTTCGAGGCTTTATATATAACTTTTTTGTCCTTTATAGTAAATTATTTTTATAGCATAAAAAATGCGAGGCAAACCTCCGTTGGTGGATTGCCTCGCAATACATTTATATTATATGCTTTATTACTTCTTTGCGCTCAAACTTGCACGACACAAATAGAAGATAACAGCAAGATAAAGTACCAATCCGAGTGATTGTTTCAATACTTCGTTATCGGCCCAAGGACATACATATTCAAAGCCTGCAAAGCGCATAATTGCACTCACTACACCGAGCAATGCACCACCGGCAATGAAACCCGATGCCAACAATGTACCGCGCTCAACACGTGCCTTATTTACCTCGGCATCTTTCGAGCGACTACCTACAAACCAGCTGATAAGACCACCTATTACAAGGGGTGTATTGAGTTGCAAGGGGATGAACATACCCAATGAGAAGGGGAGGGCGGGTACTTTGCAGAAGTTGAGGATAAGTGCCAATGCAGCACCAATACCATAGAGTGCCCAAGGTGCACCTTCACCCATCATGAGGGGCTCAATTACAGCTGCCATAGCATTGGCTTGGGGTGCTGCAAGTTCGCCACTTGTAAAGCCGTAAGTCTTGTTCATTACCAAGATTACACCACCTACAGTTGCTGCCGATACGAGTGTACCGAGGAATTTCCAAGTCTCTTGTTTGGCAGGAGTTGTACCCAACCAATAGCCTACCTTCAAGTCGGTAATGAAACCACCGGCCATTGAGAGGGCTGTACATACCACACCACCAATGATGAGGGCTGCAACGATACCGCTTGTACCTTTAAGACCGATTGCTACGAGTACTACCGATGCAACGATAAGTGTCATCAATGTCATACCTGATACAGGGTTACTACCCACGATAGCAATAGCATTGGCTGCTACTGTTGTAAACAAGAAAGCAATGATGAGTACTACAAGGAAGGCAATGAGTGCTTGCCACCATTTGTTGATAACACCGATGTAGAAGAACAAGAATGTGAGGATAAGTGCAAAGATTACACCCATAGCAACATACTTCATCGAGATGTCGCGTTGTGTGCGCTCAACCTCGGCTTTTGAAGTTTCACCACCTTTATTACCAAGTTCTTGGGCTGCAAGTCCGAGAGCACCGGTAATGATTTTGCGTGAATTCCAAATACCGATAAGACCGGCCATGGCAATACCACCGATACCTATGTGACGAGCATAGTCGGTGAAGATTTGCTCGGGTTGCATAGCAGCAATGGCGGGATCTACGCCAATGTGAGGCAACAAGGGAATGATGATAAACCACACAAAGAGCGAACCAGCGCAGATAATCATACTGTACTTAAGACCGATGATAAAACCAAGACCCAATACAGCCGAACCTGTATAAACGCTGAATACCATCTTGGCCTTTGTTGCAACAGCGGCACCGAAGGGAAGTATGCGAGTAGTCAATATTTCGCTCCACCAACCGAATGTTGAGAGACAGAAGTCATAAAGACCACCTATCAAACCAGCGA
>CAJGDT010000079.1 GCA_904502265.1 uncultured Barnesiella sp.
ACAATCGACGTAGTAACTATCCCTTCGGAGAGGTGGGTTCATCGAGCTATGTTTCGGATAATAGTTTCTCGAAGTTGGGCACCTGTGTAACATCGGGCTATTCAGGAACGGTATTTGAACCGAATGATGAGTTTAAAGGCGATTTTGCCCGCATCTATTTCTATGCTGCTACCCGTTATTACAATGAGTGTGGCAACTGGAGTGGCAATGGTTTTAGTGGATCATTCCCTTATCTTGATGAATGGGTGCGAGTAATGATGCTCCGTTGGCATGTGCTCGACCCCGTAAGCGAAAAAGAGATTAAGCGCAACGATGCCGTATATGCCTCTCGACAAGGAAACCGTAACCCATTTGTTGATTATCCCGAGTTGGTCGACCTTATATTTGGCGACAAAACCAACGAGGCCTTTAACCCCGGTGGTACATCTCAGCCTCCTGTCGATGAATTTGAGGCTCTCGATGCTACCGATGTTGCTGCAACATACTTTCAAGCCAATTGGACACGACATCCTCAAGCTACCGACTATGAGCTCGCTGTGTGGTATGGCGAAGGTGGTGCTACTCAGTCACAGACTCTCTTTGATGTCAATTTTGCCGGCGGTGTACCTTCGGGATGGTCTACCATGGGATATGCCGAGAAGGAGAATAATGCAGTGCGCCTGGCCTCGGGTAGTAAAGATGGTGTGGTGATAACACCGGCTCTCGATCTGAGCATGTCGGCTACACTTACTGTGTCGTGTGCACCTTACAAGACTTCCGACAACTCGGTGTTGTACATCTTGGTTGACGGCGAAGAGGTGGCGCAAGTCGATTGTGCCTTGGGTGAGGTAACACAGACACTCGCACTTCAATCGGCAACATCACAATCTGCCATTTCATTTAAGGCCGCCAAGTCGCATCGCGTATATCTCAAGTCGGCTACACTGACAACAGGTCGTGCTACACAAGTAATGCTCGAAGGTTATCCTTGTCGAGTGGGCGATGTGTTGAGCCATAGGGTTGAAAACCTGGATGGCAATCGTGACTACTATTATAATGTTACAGCCTACAATGGCAATGAGAAGTTGGAGGTGTCTAATACTATATCGGTTCCTATTGCAACGGGATTGAGTAGGGTTGAGTGTGACCTGCCTCAAGGTGTGTATGTATATGCCTATAACGGAGTGATATATGTCGACGATGCACCTGCCAATGCACGTGTCAACTGTTATTCGCTCGATGGCCGTTTGTGCCAAACACGTACCATACATGCATCTCGTGAAATATTGCAGATGGAACGTGCCGGTATCTATGTTGTGCAAGTTGTGTGTGAGCAAGGATGCTATGCTACGCGAGTAGCTGTTTACTAATTTCTCAAAGCACTATGTTAATATGAAAACGCGCCTACTCTTTTTGTTCATCTTGGTATTGATTGCGTTGAGTGTCAATGCCAATATACCGGCCGGATATTATGACAAGGCAGTAGGCAAGAAAGATGCCGAGTTAAAGACGGCAATGCATGAAATAATAGAACCTCACGCACGCATCGAGTATGGATCAAAAGGTACGTGGGTGGTTTTCCGTACGAGCGATGTGCGTGCCGACGGCTCAATTTGGGATATGTATTCCGGTGTGGTGCGATATTTTCCCGAAACCGGTTCACATCCCGATATGCACATCGAACACTGTGTGCCCAAGAGTTGGTGGGGCGAGGAGAGTTCTTTTATATATGATGCCTCATTCGACTTGCATCATCTTGTGCCCTCTGATGCATCGGCCAATATGTCCAAGAGTAATCGTATATTGGGAATTGTTGATGAGAGTATCGACAAGCCTACACTCGATAATGGTGTATCCAAGTCGGGTAAGGCACGTATAGGCAATACTGTTCATTCTGTTTTTGAGCCTCATGATGACTATAAAGGAGATTTTGCACGCATGTATATGTATGTTGTTACTTGTTATCAAGGCTATACATGGCAGTCGAACGGTGTCAACATGTTTAATACCGAGGCTTATCCTACGCTCAACGAGTATGCGCGTGAATTGCTGATGGACTGGCATAGACAAGACCCTGTTAGTGCCAAGGAGATAAATCGTAATGAGGCTGTGTATGATGCGCAAAACAATCGCAATCCATTTATCGATTTTCCTTTGTTAGCAGAGTATTTGTGGGGCGATAGTGTAGGGTGTGCTTTTGTGCTGCAGACCATCGAGACTCCCTACCTTGTAACTCCCTCGCACGGCGAGAAGATTGATATGGGTACGGTCATGACCGGATCGACGGTCGAGTATAATCTATACATCGAGGCCAAAAATCTTACCGAAGGTATAACCTTTGCATGGAAGCAATGTGCAGGTATCGAGTTAAGCACAACATCTATGAATGTTGATCAAGCCGAGGCCGGAGATAATATTGTCTTGCGATATACCAATGGTGACTTGGTAGGAACCTTGCGCGATACTCTTGTTGTGTCGGGTGGTGGATTGTTGAAGGATGTAGAGTTGCCTATAGTACTTTGCGGTACCTCTTCTTTTATACCCCTTTCTCCCACCGATATTACATCAACAGGTGCTACATTGCGTTGGGTTGCTATGCCCGGTGCTCAGTCGTATAGAGTAGTACTCTATGAGGGTGCAGCCGAAGCCACCGACCTCTTTATATCGGCCTATGTCGAGGGTAGCAGTTACAACAAGGCAATTGCCTTGTATAATGGTACAAAGCACGCCATAAATATAGCCGACTATGCACTGGGTATACAGCGTAACGGTGAGGGTGATTTTGTCAACTATTGGCAACTGCCCAATGATGTTTTGCCGGCGGGTGGTACATATATTATCGTAAGTAGTTCGTGCGATGAGGCTTCATTGTTGCGCCAATATGCCGATGTCTTTATTCCTTCACTCGAGACTTCGCCTCTTAACTTCAATGGTAATGATGCCATTGCACTTTATCACAATCGCATCATGACCGATGTGGTTGGTTGCGTGGGTTCGGTCGAGAACTGGGGTAAGGATATTACCCTCTATCGTTCACCGGCAACATTAGGCCCAACAACCGAGTATAACGAATTGCAATGGATACAAGCTCCTAAGGACGACTTCGCTCAATTGCGGTCGCATACCATGCATGGAGTATCAGATACTCCCGAGTGCGTTGTACAGCGTGAACTTAACGAAATACGCTTGGATGTCGATGCGCTAAAGCCTTCGACCATCTATACATACTGTGTTACCGCTATCATGCCGGGTAGTGAACAAGAGGCTATATATGGCTGTGCATTTACTACCCACGAGTTGGCTGTGCCTGTTGATGTGTGTATTGATGAGTTGTCGTATAATATGATTGAGTGTAGCTGGAGCGATGTGCCGGCAGCTTCAGCTTATGAGGTCAATTGTACAACCCTTCAAGGAAGCAATCCTGTTACGATAAGTGAGGGGTTTGATGATGTGTCGAGCAACGGTAAACCATTGCCCAAGGGTTGGTCGGGTAATGCTTCGGGCAACTATACGTCTGATGCAAGCTCCGGCAATTCAGCCCCTTCAGTGGCATTGAAGAATAGTGGCGAATATATTGAGACACCCGAGTATGAAGCTCCCGTTACAGCCATGTCGTTTATGTATCGATTTGCTTCTACAGCAACCGGCTCGTCGTTGCTTGTCGAATACAAGAAAGACGGCTCATGGCTTGCGTTGCAAACCATCGATTATGCAAGTACGACAAAGAAAAACCTCGAGTTTGCCTTTGATGCGTCGGATAATGTAAGAGCCTTCCGCTTTACTTATACCAAGAATAAGGGTAACATGGCTATAGACGATGTCGTGGTAACATATGGTGCACTTGAGGAGGTGACGATAGTAGAGGCATTGAGTGTGAGTGAGCCTTACGCGCTGTTGAATAACTTGCGTGGAAGTAGAATCTACAACATCCGTGTGCGTTCGGTATTGGGCGATTGTCGTTCTGCGTGGTCCGAACCTATTGCAGTTACAACCTTGTCGTATCCCACATCGGTGTCGGTGTTGGACATGAACGATATCCGATACACAGTAAGTGGACACACTATTGCTTTCAACGACTTGCCTATAGGTAGCAGAGTCTTCTTGTACGACTTGCAAGGTGAGTTGTGTTATCAAGGAGTGGTTGATAATGCTGTGTTTTTTACAAATGTTAAAAGGTGTGGGGTTTATATTGCAAAAATTGTTAATGATGCGAGATTTTCTTGTCTAAAAGTTGCGGTTTTGCGTGATTAGTTTTACATTTGCATAAAACAAAACAATATTAACCCTCAAAAATAAAAAAGATAATTATGAAAAAATATATGTGTGATGTATGCGGCTGGATTTATGACCCCGCAATTGGTGACAATGATGGCGATATAGCTCCCGGTGTAGCTTTTGAAGACCTTCCAGAGGATTGGGTATGCCCCTTGTGTGGCGTAGGTAAAGAGGACTTCTCGCCTGTTGAAGAATAAGAGCCATAACTTTATAAACTATATCGACCGGCATTTGTGTGAGTGCACAAATGCCGGTTGTCTTTTGGGCTTTTACGGTCCAATTTAATATGGAATTATTTATTCAATAACCGCAGTTATTAAATTAAAATTCATACCTTTGCGTGTTGCAAGATTGTAAATAATGTAAAATCTATAAATCTACTAAAATGAAAAAATTAACCTTCGCAATAGTGTGTGCGCTGTTAGCAAGCATTATTGCCGTGGCTCAGTTGTCGATTGAGTTTTCGCACACTCCTATCGACATGACCGATAAGGTCAACGAGCGTACTACCATGAAACATGAATGGAACAATGCCCGTGTAGCAAATAAAGATGTTACAACGAGAGATAACCGCCAAGCTCCCCGCCAGGTAGAAGAGGTTGAGAGTATCGATATCTATGGTTTTGTAGAGTACAATGTGAGCGATGAGGCTCACAGAGGTCTTGTTAAGTTTAATACAACTTCGCCTGCCAAGGTGACACGTGTCAAGTCGGTGTCGGACTGGGCTACTGCCGGTGCATATGCCAAGGAGCACTATTATATCATGGCTTATGATAATAGTTTCAACCCTGTGTTGAGTACTATAGATATTGAAACCGGTGAGGTGCAGACTGTGACATCTTGCTCGTTGGATGGTGACTATGCCTTGCAGGCCTTTGAGATGAGTTATGATGTTATCAGCCGACAAATGTTTATGCTCGCCAATTCGCAATACGACCCGGAGATGTATGCCTCGGCTCTGTTGACTGTCGATCTTAATACCGGTGAACAAAAGTATATTAATAAAAACTTGGGACGCCACTTCTATGCCATGGCTATCAATGCACAAGGCGATATGTATGGTGTAGACGATAGCGGTATGTTGTGCAAGATAGACAAGACAACCGGTGCGATTACCGACGTAGCAGACACAGGACTCTCTCCGTTCTATCGTCAGTCGATGGACTTCGATCGTGAAACCGGCATTGTATATTGGGCATATAGCGATACCAAGCGTATGGGTGTATTGTATACACTTGACGTTACTACAGGTACTGTGTCGATGTTAGGTGCAATTGGTGGTAGAGATGAACAACAGGTAGTGGGTTTGCATATACCTTACTCTCTGTATACACCCTTAGCTCCTTCGTTTGTTACAGGATTGAATATGATTCCTCATACCGGTGGCGAACTGAGTGTGGAGTTGAACTGGACTTGCCCCACAACACGTATTGATGGTACTGAGTTGCCGAGCATCGACTGTGTGGAAATTTCGCGCAATGGTACATTGGTGGCTACACTTGCCGATGCCACTCCCGGCGCTTTCATGTCGTGGAGCGATACTGTCGATGAGCCTGGTGTATATACTTACATGGTACAGATGGTCAATGAAGCCGGTGTAGGTGAGTTGCGTACTGTGTCGGCGTATGTAGGTCACGACTTGCCTGCTGCTGTAAAGGGCTTGAAGCTTGATAGGACTACTCCTAACTCTATAACTTTGTCATGGGATGCCGTAACACGTGGTGTTAATGGTGGATATATCGATGAGGCTTCGTTGCGATATAAGGTTACCCGTATCTCAGACAATACCGTCTTGTCGACCGACCTTGCCGAGTGCTCAATAGTTGATAATGGTATTGTTGAGTTGGGTACTTATCGTTATGCTATCGAGTCATACAATGTCGATGGCGTAGGTGGTGTGACAACCAGCGGTAATATCGTTAATGGCCCTGCTCGTTCGATGCCAACTTTCTCTAATTTCGACACAAAAGATCCTTCTGAGGCCAATCTGTGGTCGGTAGGTGATGCCAATGGCGATGGTGTGTCATTCTTCTGGAACTACGATGACAACTACGGTTTCGGTGCTTACTATTACCAAACCTATACCATGGAGCAAGCCAACGACTGGCTTATCTCTCCTCCTACCAAGTTTGAGGCCAAAACTCCCTATAAAATTGTAGTTGAGGCTGCTCCTGCCACTGCCGATAAGGTAGAGCAATTCAGTGTCTATCTTATTCAGAACTATAATCTTGCCACAGCCATGAAGGTTGGAGAAACTTTCGATGTAAATACATACGATATGTATCGTGTCGACATAGATAGTGTTCCTGCAGGTGTGTATCAAGTGTGTATACGCTGTACATCCAACGGTGTCATGAGCAACTACTTGTCGGTGTATAGTGTTGAGATGGCTGTTAATGGCGACGGTAACATACGCGGTGATGTGTGGGATGATAGTTCACGTCCTGTTGCCGATGTGTATGTAAGTCTCGAAGGTACAGAGTATGGTGCTTACACCGATGCTCGTGGTTTCTTCGAAATTCCTAATGTGCCCGGTGGTATCTATACAATAAATAGTACCAAGATGGGATATAAGAGCATACCCCAAACTATTACAGTGGAGGCTCTGAAAGATATTAACGTTGAGCTTGATGTTGTCAAGCGCAAGGCCTATACCGTATCGGGTAAGGTACACAATGAGTATGGCGAACCGCTTGCCAATGCTCAAGTGAAGATTGAGGGTTATAACAACTACTTGGTTAATACAGCTGCCGATGGATCATATAGTATAACAAATGTATATGAGGCCGAGACTGCCTATAAGCATATTGTATCGAAGGACTTTTATGTTGCAGCAAATGAGAGTATCAAGATCATTGATGCCGATATGACCATCGATGCAGTGCTCAAAGACGATATCTTGTCGCCCGCAGTAGCTTATGCGGCATACGATAAAGAGACTAACAAGATGCAAGTTGAGTGGTCTAAGTCGGGTATCGATGAAGCAGTATCGGTACATAGTGGACAGATTTCTTACACCTTTGGTGCTTCTGATGGTACTTTCGGAACACTTATTGGTGTTGTGTGCCATGAGCCGATAATTCTCGAGAGTATCGATTGGTTCTTGTTGGCATCCGACGAGACTATCAACGTGGTCGTATTGGCTCTCGATGAGAATGGCAACGTGACAGGAGAGGAACTTTATGTTGACGATGCTGCTCCCAATGTACAGTTTAATCCTACCGAGTATACATTCAGCCAGAACGTATATGCGCCTCAAGGATGCTTTATCGGATTGAGTACCGATGAGGGATTCCTTGACATTGTGACAACCATCAATACTCCCGAATATCCGTTCGTACCCCAATTTAATGCCTACATCGAAGACTATCTTGTAGAGGCTAAGATGGAGTATGTAGAGAC
>CAJGDT010000080.1 GCA_904502265.1 uncultured Barnesiella sp.
AACAGTTTGATACGCTGTTTGTGACCGAAACTATGATAGAAGGCGATACGGCCATATACTACAAGAAGCCTCAAAAGTGGCGCTTGAGTGGTAATGTGCATATAGAAAATACCGAAGGAAAGAAGTTTTATACGCAACAACTTTATTGGGATCAACAAGCGCGTGAGATATATTCTGATTCGGCGATACGCATAGTAGATGGCGAAGAGGTGATAGAGGGTATCGGCTTTAAGTCGAACGAGCAGATTACGAAATATGTGATATTGCGTACAACGGGTATTTTTACAGTAAAAAGAGAGCCGGCTCAATCTGATACAACAGAGGTGGATGCCGAGTAATAGCCCCCGAATGTACCGTTAATGCAGGTGGAAACTGCGCTATATCGTGTAAAAATACAGCTTTACGTAAATTTTTTGCTATTATATTTCGCCTATCCGTGCTTTTTTTGTAAATTCGCACCCTTGTAAAATAGTATATAAATAAAAACTAAAATAGAAAATAACAAATGGCTACGTTAGAGAAAATTAGAAGCAAAGCCGCCATGCTAGTAGTGGTGATTGGTCTTGCTTTGCTTGCCTTTATCATCGGTGACTTCCTCAACTCAGGACAGTCTTTCTTCATGATGAATCAAAACAAAGTTGCAACTGTCAATGGTACTGATATTGGCGTTGAAAAGTATCAAGAGCGTGTAAATGCTCGTACTGAGCAAATGCAAACAATGTACCAACAAAGCGGTATGACTATGCCCGAGGGTATGTCTGCAACTATCCAAATGGACGTTTATAACCAAATGGTTAACGAGATGCTTCTTGTACGCGAACTTGAAGCTGTAGGTATCGCAGTGTCTGATGCTGAACTTCAAGATATGCTCACCGGTAACAATATCCATGCAGAGATTGTTAATGCATTTACTGATCCTGCGACAGGTGCATTTGACCGTCAAGCACTCGATAACTACTTGAACATTGTGTTCCATCCCGAAGAGAATGGTTATACTGATCCTGCTCAATTGCAACAAATCGCAGTTCAACGTCAAGCATGGCTCGATATGGAGGCTCAAATTCGTCAATCACGTGCTTATGAGAAGTTCATGGCATTGCTTACTGCTGCTATGGCTCCCAATAAGATTGATGCTGAGATGGCGTTTGCTGCTCAAACTCGTTCGGTAGATGTTGCTTTTGCTATGCAACCTTATACAACAATTGCCGATTCTACTATCGAGGTTTCTAAATCGGACTTGACAGCCGAGTATAACAATATCAAGGCTCGTTACGAAATGCCCGAGACTCGCACTATCCGTTACATCGCAGTAGATGTTGTTCCTTCGCAAGATGACTATGCAAAGGTTCAAAATCAAATCAATATGTTGCAAGATGTGTTTGCTACAACTGAAGATGTTGCAAGTGTAGTAGATAACAACTCGGACATGCCCTATGAAGATGTATATGTAGCTGTAAGCGCTATGTCGGACGAAATGCAAGCCTTTGTTAAGGCTGCTAAGGTTGGCGATGCTACAACTCCTTCTTTTGCCGATGATGCTTATACAATGTATCGTTTGATGGGTACAAAGACAGCTCCCGATTCAATTACAATCAAGATTGCAAGCTTTGCTATGGGCGATGCAAGTATCGATAGCGTATACAATGCAGTTGTTGCAGGTGCAGAGTTTGGTGCTGATGCTAATGTAATGGAAGAATTCGTAGTGACAGAGGCTATGTATGCAAATCTTGGTCGCAACTTCGTTGCAGATGTATTTGCCGCTGGCAATGGTTACTTCAAGACTTCAAGCCTTGGTGGTACTCAACACATCGCAAAGGTTGTTAAGCGTTCGGCTCCCGTGGCTAAAGCAAAAGTTGCAACTCTTACAATTGGTGTTGTTCCCAGCGTAGAGACTGAAACATCTCTTTATAATAACCTCTCATCTTATGTTGCTAAATTTAATAATGTAGAGCAATTTGCTGATAGCGCATTCACTGCCGGTTATACAACAGTGCCCGCTGACTGCCAAGAGACTCAAACTTCAGTACCCGGTATGCAAAACAGCCGTCAAATCATCCACTGGGCATTCAATGCTAAGAAGGGTGAGGTATCGGAGATTTATGAAATTGGCGATCGCTATGTTGTAGCTATGCTTGAGAAGGTAACAAAAGAGGGTTACCGTCCTATGGAAGAGTTGGAGAACATGCTTAACACAACAGTTCGTCGCAATAAGAAAGGCGAAATTATTGCTAAGGATTTGGCTTCTGTATCTCCCGCTACTATTGAGTCGTATGCTGCTGCTATGAATGCCAAGGTAGATACTGCTAAGTTCGTGTCGGTAGTTTCTCCCAGTATCGTAGGTATGGGTTATGAGCCCATCATTGCTGGTGCTGCAACCGGTCTTGAGGTTGGTGAGGTTTCTGCTCCTGTAGCCGGTAATCGTGGTGTATATGTATTGCAAGTTGTAAAAGAGAACGTAGCTTCACGTCCCTATGACGAAAATGCTGAGATGACTCGTTTGGAACAACAATACATGGGCGCTGTAAACCAATTTATGGAAGTGCTCAAAGACAAAGCCGAAATCAAAAATACATTGGTTCGTTTCTTCTAATAGAAAATATAAAAGTTACCCAAGAGCGTCTAACTGAACATTAGACGCTCTTTTTTCTATAAAACAAAGATTGCGTGTATGGAAAAACAACATCTTGTAGGTAAAACATTAGAGGAGTTGCAGGAAGTGGCGGCAGAATGCGGCATGCCCTCGTTTGCAGCCAAACAAATGGCACAATGGATCTATGTACAACGTGTCAATGATATTGAGGCGATGACCAATATATCGAAAGTGCATCGTGCACGACTTGCCGAAAAGTATGATGTGGGTTACTATGCTCCCTCACATGCCATGCAATCGGTTGATGGTACTGCCAAATATTTGTATGATGTAGGTGCAACGTCGGGCGTTGAGGCGGTATACATTCCCGATCGCCAACGTGCTACGTTGTGTGTATCTTCGCAGGTTGGTTGTAAGATGAATTGCTATTTTTGTATGACCGGAAAGCAAGGTTTTACGCGTAATCTTACATCGCACGAAATTATTAATCAAATTATCTCTGTACCCAAGAGCGAAACACTTACCAATCTGGTGTTTATGGGTATGGGTGAGCCTCTTGATAATATAGATGAATTGCTTAAGGTTTTGCGTATTCTTACTGAATCGTGGGGCTTGGCTTGGAGTCCTCGACGCATCACGGTGTCAACAATTGGCTATCGTCCCAATTTGCGCCGATTTATAGAGGAGACTGAGTGTCATTTGGCATTGAGTCTGCACGCACCTTATCCCGAACAACGAGCCGAGGTAATGCCGGTTGAAAAGGCTTTCCCTATAAAGGAGTTGCTTGCACTTTTGCGTGAGTATGATTGGAGCCATCAACGCCGATTATCTTTTGAGTATATTGTATTCCGCGATTTTAATGACTCTTTGAAGCATGCCGATGCTTTGGTGAAGCTGCTGGGTGGTTTGCCATGCTTGGTCAATCTGATACGTTTTCATGCCATACCCGGTGTCGATCTTAAAACCTCTGAGATGACACAAATTGAGGCCTTCCGTGACCGTCTAAACGAACGTGGCGTGACTGCAACAATACGGGCCTCTCGTGGAGAGGATATTTTTGCGGCCTGTGGAATGTTGTCAACTGCTAAAAATAATTCTTAAATTATAAAACATTTGCAAATGTGTAGCTGTTGATAACTCATATTTGTGTAAAAATTATTAACTTCGGGGCATTAAATATTTTGTGTTGAATAGCCGTCAAGGCAGTTTAATATATCAGCAATGAGTGTAAATAGAATGATAAAAGTAGGTATAACACAAGGAGACATAAATGGCATTGGTTATGAGGTAATTCTCAAAACGCTTGCTGATTCTCGTTTTTTGGAGTTGTGTACACCTATTGTATACGGATCGGCCAAAGTAGCAGCGTATCACCGTAAGGCTTTGGATATGGAGCCAGTTAACTTCAATATTGTTACCCATGCCTCTCAGGTAATTGATGGCCAAAACAATTTGATAAACTGTATAGATGAAGAAGTAAAAGTAGAAATAGGCCATATCACAGACCAAGTAGGTGATGCCGCATATGCAGCGCTTGAACGTGCAGTGGCTGATCTTTCGGAGGGCCTTATAGATGTGTTGGTTACAGCACCAATCAATAAGCACACTATGCAATCGGCCGAGTTTAACTTTCCTGGTCATACCGAGTATCTACAAGCTCGCTTGGGTAATGATGAAGACAAGGCATTGATGATTATGCTCAATGATACGTTGCGTGTAGCTCTTGTTACCGGTCACATGCCCATATCACAAGTACCTGCATCGCTTACTCAAGAGTTGATTTTGGAGAAATTGCAGATTTTCGAGCACTCTTTGCGTCATGATTTTGGTATACGTAAGCCCCGTATTGCCATCTTGTCACTCAATCCTCATTCTGGTGAGAATGGTATGTTGGGTGATGAGGAGAACAATATAATTATACCGGCCATCAGCGAGGCTAAGAAGAATGGTTCTTTGTGTTTTGGTCCCTATGCTGCCGATGGTTTCTTCGGTACAGAACATTTCCGCAAGTTTGATGGAGTATTGGCTATGTATCACGATCAAGGCTTGGCACCATTCAAGGCTTTGGCAATGGAAAATGGCGTGAATTATACAGCCGGCTTGTCATATGTGCGCACCTCGCCCGATCATGGTACAGCATACGATATTGCCGGTAAGGGACTTGCATCGGAAGAATCTTTCCGTCAGGCTGTATATACAGCATTAGATATTTATCGCAACCGCATCAGTGATGACGAGGCTCATGCCTCGCCTTTGCGTCGCCAGTATATTGATAAGAGTGGCGACCGTGAGGTGCTTGATTTGACCGGCGGAGATGACGAATAATAAAAACTTTATATATTATACAAACAATTATGGGAAAAGAACAATCAGAGAGAATACAGACTTCACTTCTTAATAGAGCTGAGAAAATAGCATTGGTATGGTTGGCAGAGCGTCAACCTCGTTGGGTAACATCAGATATGCTTACTTATATAGGTGTATTGGGTGCTCTTATTTGTGCAATTGGTTTTGCTCTTGCTCACCAAAATATCAATTATTTGTGGCTTTCATCATTTGGTTTGTTTATTAATTGGTATGGTGACAGCCTCGATGGTACATTGGCTCGCGTGCGCCAAACTCAGCGTCCTAAGTATGGCTTCTTTATCGACCACTCGCTCGATGTAGTTACCATATGCCTTATGTGTGTTGGTGCTGGTCTTTCTCCTGTATTCCGTTTGGATATTGCACTTATGGTGTTGGCTGCCTATTTGGGCTTGTCGGTTTATACCTATATTGGCACTATTATCAAGGGTGAGTTCCTCTTGACATATGGTGGTTTTGGTCCTACTGAGTTGCGTTTGCTCATTATCTTGATGAATACAGTATATATGTATATCGAGCCTTTGAGAACATGGTCGTGGGTGGTATGTAATCAAACATTCCATTTCTTTGACGTATTGGGTATATTCATTGTTTGCTTGATGGCTTTCTTCTGGATAAGCAAGTTCCTTAAAGACCGCAAGATGCTCTCGGAACTTGACCCCTTGAAACCCTTTGATGGCAATAAGAAGTAATAAACAAGCATAGCATTGCGCGTATATATACTATACATTTTAAGTCGTTATCTTGGCACGGGTGTTGATACGCTCGTGCTTTGGTTGTGTTCCGACTTTATCTTCAGTGGCAATTATTTCGGGCGTAATGTATTGTCGCCCATTATCTCTTTCGAGTTTGCCGTGATGAGCAACTTTATATGCTCATATTTCTTTATATGGAACAATAGGGTAGAACGAAAGGGTGTGAAGGGCTTTTTGAAGCATTTTGTTATTTTCAATATTGCGGCTCTGTCGGGCTTCGCGATCAAGATGCTCTTCCTGCTATTGTTTGAGCGTATATACGGTTGGGATGTTATTATATGCAACCTTGTAGCGTTGTGCATATCGGGCGTTCTCAATTTCTTTGTAGAGAAACTCATAGTTTTCCGTAAACGCAAGGAGAACCCAGAGCATGTGTTGCTCAATGTTGAGGAACTTGCTGATATGTCGCATATCTTTAGGGGGTATTGGGGCCGCTTGTTAGCTCGATTGGTGATTGCTGTGTGCGATGTGTCGAAGCTCAATGTCCTTTATGATCAAGTCTATTTCGAAAAAGGTGCCGAGTGTGCCGATAAATTACTCCACTATGTCGATTGCGATTACCATATAGGCAATGCCGAGCGTCTGTCGTACTTACCGCAAGGACCATTTATCGTTGTGAGCAATCAGCCCTATGCAGCTCTCGATGCGATAATCCTTATAGAAATGCTCGGAAAGGAGCGTACCGATTTCAAGCTTCTTGCCAGCGAAATGTTCTCGCGTATCAAGCCTCTGAGCGACTCTTTTGTATATATGGGCATGGGCGCAAGTCGCGAAAAATATGATGAAGCGCATCGTCATATTATGCAGGGCTCGTCGCTTGGAATTTTCCCCTCAACTCAAGGAGCAGACTACAAGTCTCGTTATAGGTGTGTGGTAGATCGTCCGTGGGATATCGATACGATACGTTTTATACAAGAGGCACGTGTGCCTATAATTCCGATACGATTTTTAGACCGCAATTCGCGCTTATACTATTTGTTGGGTTCTTTGGCTATGCCATTACGTTTGTTGCGTCTGCCCTCAGAGTTGTTTAATAAGAGTAAAGGCGTACACCGAGTGGTTGTAGGTAATGTAATTACTGTTGATGAGCAGAATCGCCATGTACGCCCGGGCGAATTTCACGATTATCTTCGATCGGCAATATATGATATGCCCGTGCCACAGTCTTTTGTGCCGCGGTCATCTTTAAGGCAAGACTAAATAATTTCCGATTATTGTCTGATATACAAGCGCTGTCCTTCATGAGATAGGCGCTTGCTTGTTATTAGTATAAAGGTAAAATGCCCGGTAAATAAAAGTACTATTTAATAGTAGTATGGCAAGGTATTGTAATAAAAAAAGCAGTTACATTTTATTGTAACTGCTTTTTTCAGTGGTGCCACCAGAAAACGGGTTTCATTTCTAAATGGCTATATATCTATGCGTTAAAGAATCGCAACGAACGTAATCTCCCGCTATTGCTCCACCTAAATTCTGCACCATTTTGCAGTGTCTCGCAGAGTCGAGTTCCTACTTTGATGCAAAGTTACTGCTTTATTTTGAAATACAAGCAAATGCACTAAAATTTTGCTCCACCTCAGTTCGGAATCCCCACCTTACATATTTGAATGTTATATTATTGGCTGTTTCAACTTAATCCATAAGCATAGCATTGGAGTCTCTTTGAATTTGGTTAAGCAAATATCCGCATCATTTAGTACTAATATTCTATTCCAGTTATCAGCCTT
>CAJGDT010000081.1 GCA_904502265.1 uncultured Barnesiella sp.
CTTTAATGTATCGTTCTGGTTTAAACTCACCGACCAAACCTATTGGGGTACATGGTTTACTATCTTGGGATGCATCATAACAGTGTCTATAATTGTTATATTTGTGCCCATCTATGGCTATGTGGCATGTGCCTGGGCAACGGTGGCTTGCAATGGCGTGATGCTCCTGCTCAGTTATACAATAGGCCGTAGGCGTTATCCCATAGCTTACCCCTTGCGCAAGATGGGTGGATATATTGTACTCACGGCCGTAATATTTGCCTTAGGTATGTTTGTGCCTATCGAACAGGCCTTGTGGCGCATTGTATGGCGCACGGTGCTGTTGTGTGTGTATGTGGGTGTGGCGGTGAAAACCGAAGGCCTGATGCAAGTATTGAAACGATAAAGTAAAATAATAGGGCGTATTTGTGTAAAAAAGATGTACCTTTGCGCCTTCACAAAATATAAAAACGAAAAACTGAAAATGAAAGTAGCTATTGTAGGCGCCAGTGGTGCCGTAGGACAAGAATTTTTGAGAGTGCTCGAAGAGCGTAATTTTCCTATCGATGAGTTGCTGTTGTTTGGTTCTTCGCGAAGTGCCGGAACGACATACACCTTCAGAGGCAAGGAGATAACCGTTCGTGAGTTGAAACATAACGATGACTTTAAGGGTGTCGATATCGCCTTTACATCGGCCGGTGGTGATACATCGAGAGAATATGCCGAGACCATCACTCGTCATGGTGCGGTAATGATTGATAATTCGAGCGCTTTCCGTATGGACGATGATGTGCCTTTGGTAGTGCCCGAGGTGAATGGTGATGATGCGTTGGTGCGTCCTCGCGGTATTATTGCCAACCCCAACTGTACTACTATCCAGATGGTGGTTGCCTTGAAGGCTATCGAGAACTTGTCGCACATTACCCGCGTGCATGTGGCTACCTATCAAGCAGCAAGCGGTGCAGGTGCATCGGCCATGGCCGAGTTGCAACATCAATTTGAGCAAATCGTTGCCGGCGAAAAACCCACCGTAGAGAAGTTCTATTATCAATTGGCCTACAACCTCATCCCTCAAGTTGATGTCTTTACCGACAACCTCTATACCAAAGAGGAGATGAAGATGTTCCACGAGACACGCAAAATCATGCACTCGGATGTGAAGGTAAGTGCCATGTGTGTGCGTGTGCCTGTATTGCGTGCGCATAGCGAGGCTGTGTGGGTTGAGACCGAGCGTCACATCAGTGTCGAAGAGGCTCGTGCTGCATTTGCTGCCGCTGAGGGAGTGGTATTGCAAGATAATCCCGAGGAGAAGTCATACCCCATGCCTCTCGACAAGGCCAACGAGGATCCCGTATATGTAGGTCGTATACGTGAGGATATTACCAACCCCAATGGCTTGACATTCTGGTTGGTAAGCGACCAAATCAAGAAAGGTGCTGCCCTCAATGCTGTGCAAATTGCCGAGTATCTCATTAAGAAGGGCGATATAAAGTAACAAAGCAAAATATGTAACAATACACGAGGGCGACCCAATATCGATTGGGTCGCCCTCGGTTATATAAAAGGTCAAATGTTAATTATTACGCGGTAGTGTTATTTCGCCAACATACGAGCTACGCATGGCTTGCTTAACTTCTTCAGATGAAAGTCCGAGACCAAAGAGGTACATCAACTTGGCCAATGCTGCTTCGGTAGTGCTGTCGTATCCGCTTACTACACCTATATCGCGCAAAGTGTTGCCAGCGCGGTACAACTCCATTTGCACGCTACCTGTGCTACATTGTGTAACATTGACAATAACAATGCCACGTTGTACGGCATCGCGTAACTCCTCGAGGAACCAATCGTAGCGAGGTGCGTTGCCCGAGCCAAATGATTCGAGAACCACGCCCTTGAGGCCGGGAATGTTGAGTGTTTGGTGTACCACATGTTGGTTGATACCGGGGAAAAGTTTGAGCACCACTACATTATTATCCATTTCGTAATGGGGTATGAGTGGCTTGTTCTCGGCAGGATAGTGTATCTCAACATCATCGTAGTTGATGTTGATACCTACGTGAGCCAACAACGGATAGTTGGGCGATACAAATGCGTTGAAGAATTGGGCGCTTACCTTGCATGTACGGTTGCCTCGCATCAAAGAGTTGTCGAAGAAGATACATACTTCGGGTACGATAGGAGCTCCATTCTCATTACGGTTGGCGGCAATTTCGATGGCTGTAATAAGGTTCTCTTTACCATCGGTACGCAACATGCCTATGGGGAGTTGCGATCCTGTGAAGATAACCGGCTTACCCAAATTCTCGAGCATGAAACTTACAGCAGATGCTGTATAGGCCATGGTGTCGGTGCCATGAAGGACAACAAAACCATCGTACTTATCGTAGTTCTCAGCGATAACACGAACGATTTTTGCCCATTGTGAAGGCTCGGTCTCCGACGAGTCGATAATGGGGTCGAACTGTATGGTAGATACAGAGTAGCCTAAGCGTCCCAATTCGGGGACATTTTCGAGTAAGTGACTGAAATCGAATGGTTCGAGAGCTCCGGTCTCGGGGTTTTGAGTCATACCGATAGTACCACCGGTATAGATAATGAGTACTGATGTAGATGGTGTTGTCATAGCACTTATGTTCTTCTTGTTGACTGCAAATTTAGTAAATGCTTTTTAAGGAAACAATTACTTTTGTCAAAAAAATGTCAAGAATTTTAGTGTATGAAAGTTTTCTTTATGGCAATTTGCCATAAATGACGAGGGTATTAACTTTTTGTGATATGACTTTGCCTATTATTCTATTTCAAGGTGGAGTATATCGACGGCTTTTACCAAATTAGGGTTATCTTCTTTCATGGCCGCCAATATCTCGCCGGTACTGTATGATATACGGCGTTCGTTCGAGGCTTTTATCTCTGTCTCCAAATCGATGTAGTCATTCTCCAGTTCGTTATGGATGAATTCAAGCAATGCGTCTTTGGTAACGAGAATGAGCGATTGTTGTATGGTACTCTCAACATCTACTTTACATATTATTTCACCTTTAAGAGTAGGCTGGTGCGATTGCATGGTATTGAATAAAGCCACTTCATCGGGTATAGTATTGGCGTATTTAAGCCATGCGGCTACGAGAGCCTCTTGTGTGAAGGGCTTTTTGCGCTTCTCTCGTTCTACGGTTTGCTCTACTTTTTGCGCGTTGATGCGTATAGCCGGAGCAGGCATGCCTGTGCGAGGTGTAGCGGGTTTGGGGGCTACCGGTCGTGGTGCGTAGGCTTGGGCCGAGGGGCGCGGTGCTTGTGGTGTCGGTTGTGCTTGTGCTACGGGTTGGGTGGCTGTAGCCTGTGCTGTGGGAGTGGCCTGAGCCGGTTGTTGTTGCGGAGCATTCTTTATCGACTGCAGTTGGGGTTGCTGTGCTACCGGTTCGGTAGGCATCGATAGCTGGCATATCTGTATGAGCATGAGCTCTACCAAGAAGCGCTTGTTGTTGCTCACGCGGTAGTCGAGGTCGCAGCGGTTGCTCAAATCCATCGCTTTATATAGTAATCGCACATCGCACTTTTGTGCTTGTTCGCCATAGCGCTTGGCCGTGCTTTCGCCCATCTCAAGCAGCGAGAGTGTAGCAACATCTTTGCTTACCAAGAGGTTGCGGAAGTGGTTGCTCAGTCCGCTGATGAAATGTTGCGACTCGAATCCCTTGTCGCAAATATCTTTGAAAAGGAGTAGTGCTCCCGAAACGTTGGCTGACAAGAAGGCATCGGTGAGTCGGAAGTAATATTCATAATCGAGAACATTGAGGTTCTCAATAACGGCGTTGTAGGTAATATTGCCGGCGGTGAAGCTGGCGATCTGGTCAAATATCGATAGTGCATCACGCATACCACCATCGGCCTTCTGCGCTATCACGCTGAGGGCTTCGGCCTCGGCTTGTATGCCCTCTTGCGATGCTACATATTGCAAGTGTTCGGCTATGTCGGCTATTGTGATGCGTTGGAAATCATATACCTGACAGCGTGACAAGATGGTGGGAAGTATCTTGTGCTTCTCGGTAGTGGCGAGGATAAAGATAGCATGGTGAGGAGGCTCCTCGAGTGTCTTGAGGAATGCATTGAACGCTGCAGTAGAGAGCATGTGTACCTCGTCGACAATGTATACCTTGTACTTGCCAATTTGGGGTGGGATGCGTACTTGGTCGACCAGTTGGCGGATATCGTCGACACTGTTGTTCGATGCTGCGTCAAGCTCCGAGATATTGTAGGAACGTTGTTCGTTGAAAGCACGGCACGACTCGCACTCGTTGCAAGCTTCGCCAGAGGGGGTGGGGTGCAAGCAGTTGATAGTCTTGGCAAATATTCGGGCACACGATGTCTTGCCGACACCACGAGGACCGCAGAAGAGGTAGGCGTGAGCCAACTTGCCTGCGTCAATGGCGTTCTTGAGTGTTTGAGTCAAAGACTTTTGTCCGACAACCGATTGGAATGTCGAAGGGCGGTATTTTCGTGCTGATACGATATAGTTCTCCATGAGGTGTGTAGCTTATTCGAGATCGGTCTTACCAAAACATAGGGGTAGTAGTGACTCGATAGATGTAATGATGTATGTCTTCTCTTCGCCGTAGAGGATTATTTCGATAGGTGTGCCGTATCGGTGCTCGGTTTCGAGTATTACTTGTCGGCATGCACCGCAGGGTGCCGTTGGTGTCTTTGTGTAGGCATTATCCTTGTAGGCAGCAATAGCAAGTTTTGTAACTGCGTTGTCGGGGTGTTGTGCTCCGGCATAGAAAAGAGTGGTTCGCTCGGCGCATATTCCCGAGGGGTAAGCTGCATTTTCTTGGTTGCTACCGGTTACAATCGTGCCATTGTCAAGCATTGCGGCAGCTCCTACATTGAATCGTGAGTAAGGCGCATATGCGCGCTTGCAAGCATTCTTGGCTTGGTCAACCAATTTTTTTTGCATTTCGTTGAGTTCATTATAATTACAAACGACTATATTTGTAACGATATCAATGTTTTTCATACGCAGTATATCTATTGCTCTATTTGTACAAATGTAGCGATTTTTGCTGAAAGATGATGTGTTGATATGATTTTTTCGGTAGAATAAAAATTTTTTTAGAATGAAACGCTCTCTCGTCTATTTTGTTTGTACTTTTTTGCTCTCAATGAGTGTGTTGTCGGTGCATGCAGTAAGCACACAAGACAAGTATGAAGCCTATATAGCTCGCTACTATAAGTTGGCGCAAGAGCAGCAACGCCTGCATGGAATACCGGCCAGTATTACCCTGGCTCAGGGCTTGCTTGAGTCGGCTGCCGGACAGAGTAAATTGGCGGTTGTGGCCCACAATCACTTTGGTGTGAAATGTCATGATTGGGAGGGCGATGGGGTGCGCTACAAGGGCGACTGTTACCGATATTATGAGAGTGTTGCCGAGTCATATGAGGATCACTCAGCCTTCTTGTTGCGCCCGAGATATGCTCCATTGTATGAGTTGAAAATAACCGATTACAAAGGTTGGGCCAAAGGTCTTAAAAAGTATGGATATGCTGAGGATCCTAAGTATCCCGAGAAGTTGATAAGCATTATAGAGCGATATAATTTGCAACAATATGTTAAGGGTACAAAGAAAAAGAAAACCATAGATATAGTGCAGCCCGATGTGAGATTGTTGCGTGATGTATATATGGCTTGGGGCTTGTTGTATGTGCTGGCTGAAGAGGGTGATACCTATGAGCGTATTGCTGCTGATACAGGTTTTGATGCTCGAGACTTGGCCCGGTATAATGACCACGACCGCAAGGCTGTATTGGGCGAAGGCGATATAGTCTATCTCGAAAAGAAAAAGACCAAGGCCGACAATGGTTATGATAAGCATACTGTTAAGTCGGGCGAGACGTTTCACTCTATATCGCAGTTGTATGGTATAGACACCAACCGCCTGGCACGACGCAATAAGATGCGTTATAATGATGCCCTGCAAGAGGGCCTGGTTATTGTGTTGCGATAGTATATTGCCCCATAAAAGAACGAGGCCATGCAGTAGTGCGTGGCCTCGTTGTGTATAAGGATGTTGCGATGATTATTTTGTAATTCTCTCGAGCCACTTGAGCATACCGAGCATTACGGCCATAGAAATCAAGCAGAAGCCTGCAAATACAGCCCAGCACATCCATTGTTGGGGGAATGTGTTCAACATTGTTACACCCATAGCGATGAACAAGTTACCGATGGCAGTAGCCGACAACCACAAACCTTGGCAGATACCTTGCAAGTGCTTGGGAGCAATCTTCGATACGAATGAAAGACCGAGGGGAGAGATGAACAACTCGGCAACAGTAAGGAAGAAGTAAGTGAGGATGAGCACTGCGGGGCTTGACTTCATAGCCATCTTAGCAGCATCGCTGAGGCTCTTGAACTCCATACCTGAAGGATAGTTGTGTACCATTGCTACGATGGTGAGGAAGATATAAGCACAAGCGGCAATGAACATACCGATGGCAATCTTACGGGGTGTAGAAATCTCTTTGTTCTTCTTAGCAAGTGCACCGAAAATCAACATGATGATGGGTGTGAGCACGATAACAAAGAAGGGGTTGATACATTGCCAGATTTCGGGAGCAACTGAGTCAGTTGCAACGAAGTCACGAGCAAATACTGAGAGAGATTGACCGTTTTGGTGGAATGAGAACCAGAAGAATACAGCAACACCGAGTACAGCGTAGAGAGCCATGAGGCGTTGTTTGATTTCTTTAGCGTCAGCGTCTTTCTCAGCAGCCGATACTTCAGCTTTCTTCTCTTTCTTCACGGGAGTAGGCAATGATTTCATCACAAGCATGAAGATTGTGAGTGAAATGAGCATAGCAGCTACTGAAGCGATGAATGAGAGGTGTACACCTGTGTTGAATGTCTCGAGGTAGTTGGCACAGAAAGCAGCATCAACAGCACCTGTGTGACCTACGTTAGTAGCAAGAGTGTTGAGGTTTTCCATGTCGGTAGCCTTCATTTCACCACCGTTGAGGTACATGTGGCACAAGCGGGGAAGGTCAGAGTTGTAGAGCAAACCTTTGGTTTTCAACCAGAACTCTCTCAAAAGAGGAGCAACGAAGGGTGCGATAACACCACCGATGTTGATGAAAACGTAGAAGATTTGGAAACCGCTGTCGCGACGTGACTTAGCGATAGCCAATGCTTCAGGACCCTTCTTGGCAGCTTCAGCCTCGAAGTTGTCATACATTTGACCTACGATAGCTTGCAAGTTACCTTTGAACAAACCGTTACCGAAGGCGATGATAAGGAGGGCAGCGCAAGTGAAGATGAGTACC
>CAJGDT010000082.1 GCA_904502265.1 uncultured Barnesiella sp.
AATGCCGAAGTGATGGGGTTTTATTATCGATGAGAATTAAAAAAACGCCTTTATTATAAAATACATGCACTATTAATAGAAAAAAGGCTGTGTCGTAAATTACGACACAGCCTTTATAGGTTGAGTATGATTATAATATACTAATATTAGTATACATCTACGCCGTCAACAACAACGTTGAGTTTGTCTTGAGGCATTGAGTTTTTGTTTGCCCAAAGAGTAGTACCTGTATTGATACCTTTGTCGTTGATTTCGTAGCCGTTAACTACGGTATTATTAACGATCAACTCATACGATGTGTTGTAGTCGTTACCGATTTCAATAGCAGCCTTCAACTCGGTCAAACCACCTTTGTCATTGAATACGCAATTTTCGATAGTCAATTGGGTATTTGCTTGACCATAGAGCAACATAGCTTTACCATCTGAGTTGAATGTACATTTGGTAAATGTAGCTTTGGGAGCACCCCAAGTCCAAATGTTATAAACGTTGCCAGAAACATTGAAAGTACAGTTTTCAAATACACTATTACCATACAAAGTATAAGTGCCGTTTATGATACAGTTTTTGTAAGTACCGTTGCAACGAGCATAGCCAATGTAGTTCTTTGATGTAGTGTTGATGCTGATGTTTTCAAAAAGAACTGTAGAGCCATCCAATGCATAGTTGCAACCCTCATAGCTACCATTGTCCATTGTGGCAATAATAGTGTTTTCGGGGTTGCCTGTTCCAATGAAAGTTACAGTTTTGCCTTGTGCTGAGTTGGGTACAATAAATGAGCCTTCACCCAAATAGATTGTAGAGTTGTTTTCGATAGTGGCATTTGCCAACTCGGCAGGAGTGCTTGCAAGAATTGTAGAGCTACCTTCAACCTTCATCATTGCGCCATTTACAACAACCTTGTCGGCATAAGCAGCAGCGTCTTCATCAACCCATACAGCGAAATCAGAATCCTTAGCAACATTTGTGATGTCGATATTTGAAACGTTAATCTCAGCGCCTGCAACCGATTTAACCAAGATGGCAGCCTTGTTGGCTGTTGTGAATGTTGCATTGTTGATGTTCATAGTAACCTTTGCAGGGTTTCCAACATATTGTTCATCAATCTTGATACCACGGCCTTTAGAGTCTATTGTCAAGCCATCGATGTTCAATGTTTGGCCTACAGCCGATACCCACATTGCATAGTAGTCGTGAGTCTCATTAATAGTAACATTATTGAGGTTGTATACCTTGTTGTCAGCCTCCAAAGCGATAGCCTTCTCAAAAACTACATCCTCTAAGTTGTAGTTACAGTTTGCAAAACACAAGTCGTATGAGTTCCATGTGCCGGTAGGTTGTGAGCTAGTCATAGTACCATTTTTGATGGTAAAGATAGCGTCGGCATTTTTAGCACCGAGTACTGACCAATAAGTAGTGGTAATAGTAAGTTTTTGGTTGTTCAAGTTGATGGTGAGGTTCTTAGTATTTTCGCCACCCAACTTGTACTCACCGCTACCGCCGGTCATGGTGCCAAGTGTGTTAATAGGCAACTCAATGTCGTTGGCCAAGGCAACGTTGATGTTCTCTTCGTTAGCAGTCAATGCGCTTGCCAAGGTGGCAGCATCGTAAATGAGTTGTGAACCATTCTCATCGAAATAGATTGCATCAGTAAAGCCATACCTTACAGGAGCTTTACCGGTATATGTAAATGTATTTGTGCCGTTGAAGATATCAAAGTTCAAGAGTGCTTTGTGGGCATCGGCCTTTTCTTGTGTGCCAAAGTCGGCAACTGTATAGTTGTGTACCCAGAAGCAATACTTACCACTCAATGTAGAGTTCTTGATAGTTACATTGTTCATGTCATTACCGCTATTGAATGCGCGAACAGCGATATAAGTAGACTCCAAAGTAGAGTTTTCTACGTTCAATGTTACTTCGCCCCAGTTGTTGAGGTGTGCAACAAATGCCATGTCCGAACCACCCAAGTTCTTGGCAGTAACACCGTTAAGGTTGAGAACACCACCGGCAGTAACATTAAACAAGTTGGTAGAGTTGCTCCAACCCATGTTTTCACCTTCGTGTTTGTACTCCATTGTACCATTTTTAACGGTCAAAGTACCACCGTTTACATCGAACATGTTGTAGTTCTTGCCAGTAGCAGTAGAGGTTGCAGAGAGTTTCTTGCCATTCAAGTCGATTTCAAGAGTCTTGCCTTTTGAAACTGTCAAAGTGGGATCAGCTGCACGTGTTACTGAAGAAGTGATATTGATGTCTTCGCCCAAGATAATCATATCGATGTTTTCATCAGCAAATGCTTCGTTAAATTCCTCTACAGTATTTACTTTGATATAAACTTTACCATCTTCTACGCCATATTTGTTATCGTCCTCATATTCGGGAACAATCTCAACGTTGATGTCTACCATGCTAGTGAGGAGGTTACCGTAGATGTTTGTGCGGTAGTTGCGTTGTACGGGTACCGAACCTACTGTGCGAGTCTTAGCATTAGAGCCGTCGGTATAAGTAAACTCTACATCTACTACACCCTTTTCAGCACCTACAAGTACGTAGTTCATAGCGAGGTACTCATAGCCGGTAACGGGGAAAGTCTCGTCTTTTTTGATGTTTGCAGTAGCATAAGTAACCTCTACTTCGTCAGAAACTTTACCTTCAACAAGGTCAAGAGTGCGGTATGCATTTTTAACTGTTACAGCCGATTGTGTAGGAGTGTAACCTGCACTTGTAGAGGCTGTATAGTCGGCAGTACCGATGTTGATTTGAGCGAAGGGACGTCTGAGCTCGATAGTCTCAGTTTGAGCACCTGTTACAGTGAAGGTGTAATACTTGTAGAATGCATCGCGTTTCTCATCGTTGCTGAGAGTCTTGTCGACGGCATAGTCAACAGTCATAGTCTTAGCACCGAGGTCAACTGTGTAGGGAGCATTGGGAGCAGCAGCCCAGAAGATAACAGAGTAAGTGTTACCTGTAGTGAGTTGAAGTTCTACAGTTGTGCTACCATTGATGGTTGCATCGGTTTTGGTCAAGTTAGGAAGGATAATGCCATTTGCATCGTATACAGCATACTGCAAGTGTGTAGCGGTAGTACCATCGCTGTAGGCACGAGTGACCATGTCGGGTGTAGTTACGTTGAACGAAACGACTGCATTATCGCCAGTCTCAAGACCAAGGTCAAGGTCGTTTTGGCATGATGTGGCAAACAACATTGCGCCTGCCGCCATCGCAAATAACAGATTCTTTTTCATTGTAATAAGGTTAAGTTGTTAGTAATATGATTTAATATTTATTTTTCTGTGTTTTGTATGGTGCTGTCAGTCTCTAAATTTTGAGTCTCTGTCAGAACCCCTCTCTTTATAAGAGAGGTTGTCAATTTGCAAATGTAAAAGTTTTGTTAAAAGAATGCAAATTATATACCGATAATTTTAATATAATTTATATTGGTGTGTAAATATACATGTAGTTTGTTTAGTAAATTCTTAGATGTTTATAGCCATAACTATTTTATTTATAGTGAAATATTGATAAATAAACTCTCTTATAAAGAGATGTTGAGAATTAGCGAAAAAATATGGATAAAATCTAATCCCTGGAAGTTTTGAGCATACTTTCAGGGATTAGCTATATTAGGCAAGACAATGCCGATGAGATACGATTTTATAATCAATGAAAATTAAAAGTCTGTAGCATAAAGTATCTACACTCCTTATAAAAAAAGCTGTGTCGTAATATTTTACGACACAGCCTCTATTGGTTGAGTATGATTATGATATACTAATATTGGTATACATCTACGCCATCCATATTACAATGTGCAATCTACACCGTTAATCTTAACAGTTTTATGGTTTCGAGACCAGATGTTTGCAATGTAACTTGCATAGTTCTCAGCAGAGTAAGCTACACCATTGATTGTGCAATTATCGAATGAATATGTCTTGTCTGCACCAATGCAGTCAATCCACTCGTAAGTAGATGTGCCATCGAAAGTGAACTCACAGTTCTTAAATGCTACGCTACCCCAAAGGTTTGCACCATTGTAAGCGCTCTTACCGTTACCAACAAATGTACAATCCTCGAATGTTACCATTGTAAGTTCCCCGCCCAATGCATTGAAACCAGAGAGTGTGCAATTGCGGAAAATAACATCGTTAGCGCCACCATCGAAGTGTACACCGTAAGTTGAACCAGAGAATACGCAATCCTCAAATACTACAGTCTCACCAGCATATGCCCAGCGAGCTCCATTTGAACCCTCGAATGTGCAGCCCTTAAATGTACCATTAATTGTTGATGACACAGCAGAACCACCGGGGTTTGAGAATGTAGCACCCTCGATAGTTGCACCATTAATGTTTGCGTTAGAGCTACCAGTAAATATAGTACCAGGGGCACAAACTACAACATCGCCTGCATTGAACTTACCAGTAGCAGGCATTGTGTACTCACCAGCAGCAAGGTAAATTTTTGCATCACCTGACGCAAGTGCGGTCTCTAAATTAGCCTGTGATGTAACCACGGCATCGATGCCCTCAGCTACCACATAGAACTTACCATCGTTCTCTACTGCATGGTAACCAGTTGCGATAGTAGATTCATAGAATACTTGCCCACCGTTATCGTTGTTGTTGCCAAGAGTAAATACACCGCCGTAGATAGCAGTAACAAAATATGTACAATGGTCAGAAACACCAGGATTATCCAACAACTCGAATGAACCACCGTAAATCTCAGTTGTGGTAGTAGAAGTACCTGCAACAGCACCATGTTTACCTGCAACATTTGCGTCATTGATGACTGTCTTACCCTCACAGATGATAGCATATGTCAACTGGCTGTAAGCAACAAATGTACCACCATTTACAACAGCCTCACCACCGGCACGTGTATTCAAAGCCGCACCATATGAGCCCTCACCAGCAGTGTTGTTAGTCGTAAATGTACCATTGTTAATAGTAAGCTTACCCTCGTTCCAAATAGCTGCACCACCATTTGTATCAATGTTGGTAATTGTTACATTACCATCAACAACCATTGTTCCGAAGTTCTTAATACCACGTGCATTAATAGCACCCTCACCCTTAATAACGAGTGTAGCATTGTTGTTAATAGCATAGTAGTGACGACCGGCAGACTCCTCTGTGGTTGTGATAGTCTTACCATTGAGGTCAAGAACCATATTAGCTTGCACCTCAAGAGGAGCATTGAGTACTACATCCTCAGTCAAAGTAACCTCGCCACCGAATGCAGCTGCCATGAAGAGTTCTTCAGCCTCAAGTGAAGGCTCATCATACTCGGGCTTGATCTCTACGTTGATATCAACATCGCTTGTAAGGAGTGCACCATAGATATTTGTGCGATAGTTGCGTTGTACGGGAACAGAACCTACTGTGCGAGTCTTTGCAGCAGCAGCATCTGTCTCGGTGTAACCGAACTCGATATCAACCAAAGCCTTATCGCTTGCTACGAGCAAATAGTTCATTGCGAGATAGTCATAACCATCAACGGGGAAAGTTTCGCTTGTAGGAATTGCTTCATAGTTGTAAGTTACGTTTGCAGGGCCATCTACAGCACCTGTAGCAAGGTTAAGTGTGCTATATACTTGCTTAACTGTTACAGCCGATTGAGTAGGAGTATAACCTGCAGTTGTTGAGCTGGCATAGTCGTTAGTACCGATGTTGAGTTGAGCGAAGGGACGCTTGAGCTCTACAGTCTCGGTTTGAGCACCGCGAACTGTGAATGTGTGATACTTGTAGAATGCATCGCGGTTCTCATCGTTGCTCTTAGCACCATCGTAGTCTACAGTCATGGTTTTGCTTCCAAAGTTAACTGTGTAGGGAGCATCCTCGGCAGCAGCCCAGAAGATAACTGAGTAAGTGTTACCTGTAGTAAGTTGGAGTTTTACTGTAGTACTTGTGTGGATTTCACCCTCAGTTTCAGTAAGTTTTGTCAACTCGTTACCGGCAGCATCGTAAACAGCGTATTGGAGTACAGTAGCTGTAGTACCATCGCTGTAGGCACGAGTGGCCATGTCGGGTGTAGTTACGTTGAATGAAACGAGTGCTTCTTCACCAACGTTTCCCATGACGTCGAGGTCATTTTGGCATGATGTGGCAAACAACATTGCGCCTGCCGCCATCGCAAATAATAATTTCTTGTTCATGACAATTTTGTTTGGTTGTTATTATTAAGTTGTTTATCTATAGCTAATTGTATGGTGGTTGGAGCTCGTTTTGTGAGCCGATTTTTAAATATTCTCTTTATAAGAGAGATGATTAATACGCAAATGTAAAGCTTATGGTGAAAGAATGCAAATTTTATTGTGATTATTTTGCAAAAATTCAATATTTTACTTGCGTGTATTAAAAATCAAATTAGTCAAATTGCTATATTTAGTTTGTATATGCTGGATGTCAGTATTTTAGTGTTAGAAAAATTTCTTTTATAAAGGGGTGTTGATAGCATTTGGTTATAGAGATATAGCTATTGACAATTCGCAGTTTGTGTTTTGTCATCTCGCAGATAACGCAATGCGGTGTGCCAATTATTTTGGCACACCGCATTGTTGTATTTAGCAGTAATACTTAGATTTTCTTTATTACCATTTCGCAGCGGGCGCAGTCGAAGTGGAGTGCAAGGGTAATGTTGTCTTGTTGCAACGTGAGAGGCGCAACAAGGTTTTTCCCTTGTGGTGTTTTGAGGCATGCACCAAGGTGGTGACGCAGGCAATGGCGAGTGCGCATGAGTTCGCCCTCTTTTACCGGCGATAGCTCAAATGCCGGAGCTGTGGTTTCTACTCCGTGCGAGCGATAGAAGTGCTCGGCCTTGGGGTTGGCAATGTTGGCATGATAATCTACTTGTGTTGTTAGCCATTGCGGATTGCCTTGAGGTTTCTTGCGATGGTCGGGGCGATAGGCCAATCGGCGAGCGCGGTCGAACCATTCGATAGCTTCGCGGCGCCAAGCTGATAGGAGTGATGGAGGGATGAAATAGTCTTGCGACAAGGCTATCTCGATGCGAGTGGCGCGGTAGGCTGTGTTGCCCAATTTGCCCAACTCCTGACGTTGTCGCTCGGCTTGTGGGGTGCGACTGAGGCTCTTCTCGGCATTGCAACGGTGTGTTATGTGTGTCTTGCCATCGCTGATGGTGAGGGCAAATCCTTCGGGTTGTTCCGTTAGGGTAACCTCAACCTCAATGTGGCGCTGTGCTGTGGGGCGTTGCAGGGCGTTGTCGAAGTCGTGGTCGCTGTTGCGGTAGATAGCAGTGCCCTTC
>CAJGDT010000083.1 GCA_904502265.1 uncultured Barnesiella sp.
CTTCAAGGCATTCCATTGCTTGGGATTGTGACTTGCTGTGAGAATAATACCTCCACAAGCGCCCTCGCCTGTCACAGCAATTTCGGTTGTGGGAGTAGTTGCCAATCCTATATATACAACATCCCAACCCATACCCATGAGCGTACCCACAACAGTATGCATTACCATCTCGCCCGAAATACGAGCATCGCGGCCAACAACAATTTTGTTGCTATCCAACTTACTATTTTTGCGTATAAACGCAGCATAGGCAGCCGTAAACTTCACAATATCAAGCGGATTAAGGCCATCGCCTACTGCTCCACCGATTGTACCACGTATACCCGAAATAGATTTTATCAAAGCCATAATATACTATATATTTGAGCGATAATAACGTATTGTATATAAGTAAGGGGTTACTGAGGTAAGGTCGTTCATCGAGCCGGCCTTAGATTTAACTACCAAGTTTACTTTACAAGGCATTTCAAGGTAGTTCAAGGGCAGTTGCACTCCTGTGCCGTATTGAGATGATGAGTCCAACTCTGTATTATTAAAATTAAATGAGTAGGCCTGACTC
Organism: uncultured Barnesiella sp.; assembly: GCA_904502265.1. Taxonomy (GTDB): domain Bacteria; phylum Bacteroidota; class Bacteroidia; order Bacteroidales; family Barnesiellaceae_A; genus Barnesiella_A. The sequence goes on from CAJGDT010000083.1 coordinate 560, forward strand.
AAGTCATTATCATTGCCCGTAGGCAATTGATCACCACCGGCAGCCCAGGTAAGCAGGTTGATGCGCGAATAGCGGAAGAATATCAATTCGTTATACTTCACTTTTCCCTCATCACCATTCATCAACACTTGCATATACACGTAGCCATCCTCATCAAGCTGATAGTAAGGCGCATCGGCACCCACCTCAAAGACTGAGTCGGCAGGTATATTTTTCACCACTTTTTGTGTTTTCAGGAATTTATCTACTGCAGCGTTCTCTTCATCAAGCAACTCTGCATAGGATTTTTGTTCGTCGCACGAAGTTATTACTGTACATAACAACGAGAGTGCCAATACACTGCACAAGATTGTAAATATTCGACGTATTTTCATATTTGGACTCTTTATATTTTTCTTTATTTTTTCTCACAATATAGGGGCAATACCTCGCGAAACTTAGCTATAGCCTCATCGAGCGTGCCATAAAACTCACCTCCGGCTGCATTCATATGGCCACCTCCGCCAAAATGCTCCGAGGCAATGGTATTGACAGCAAAATCGCCTTGCGAACGCAACGATATCTTGATATACTCTTTATCTTCGCGTATAAACACCGAGAAGTATATACCCTTGATACTCAACGGCACATTCACCAAGCCATCGCAATCGCCTTTCTGGAAGTTGTAGCTTGTCATCTCCTCACGTGTGAGGTATATCATGGCAGCGCCATACTCGGGGAATAGCTCCATTTTGTTGCATATAGCATAACTATTTAGCAACAACTTATTGGCAGTCTGCGTGTTACATGCAAGGGTATAGATTTGATCTTTATCTATGCGCTTTTTCACCAACAAGGCTACTATATTGTATATCTCGGGCTGATTGGAGTTGTAGGTAAAGTTGCCGGTATCGGTCATCATTCCGGTATAGATTGCCTCGGCCGAACTACGACCCATCATACGATAGTGTCCCATTTGCCATATTACACGAAATATCAACTCGCATGTCGACGAAATCTCGGGATGCGATATGGTAAGATCGCTGAAGGGTTCAGGATCTAAGTGGTGGTCTATAAGCACCTTATAGGCCTTCGACTCTGCCACTACACTCGACAACTTATCGATGCGATGCAAAGCATTGTAGTCAAGGCTGAATATCATATCGGCTTGAGCTATAGCATCAATCGCCTTCTCAGGGTGTTGGGTATATACCACTACATAACGCATTCCCGACAAGAAGTGCAAGTTGCGAGGCACCATATCGGGCATCACAACTGTTACCTGTTTATTGAGTTTACGCAAGTAATGATACAATCCCAATGACGAACCTATAGCATCACCATCGGGCGACACATGGCTGGTAATGACTATGTTATTGTGAAGCAAAATAGCCTCACGCAGTTTCTCTATCTTTTCGGCAGATATTATAGGTGTTATCATGTTGCAAAAGTAACAAAATAAATTGACATAGAAACCGCTCTATACCGCCACGGTTCTTTTATTATATCAAAACTTTATAAAAAATATTTAATCTCTTCGCAATAACGGTAAGAGCTTGGCAAACTCATCTTCAAAGTTGGGTGTAAACACCCCTTGGCCTATATTTGACAATATATCTTCGATTGCCCAATACTTACCCTCATCAATCTCCACGGGGTCTACCTTTATCGGACCCTCATACACGGTGCGATATGAATATACCAACTCGCGTTCGATACGTGACTGAAAGTGATAAGTAAAATTGTGTATGGGTTCAAACAATGTGATACCCAACTCCTCTCGCACCTCTCGATGCAAAGCCTCATCGATACTTTCTCCATAGTCAACGTGTCCACCAACGGCTGTATCCCACTTGCCGGGTTGTATCTCTTTGTTCATCGAACGACGTTGCAAATACAATCGACCTTGTGTGTCGAAGACGTGTAGATGCACTACCGGATGCAACAACATACTGCCACTGTGACACTCGCGACGAGTCGCTTTGTCTACCACATTACCGGCTTCGTCGACCACGGGAAACCACTCTTCTTTGATATCACTCATACTCTCTTTTATTTCATCTTGTCTACTATCTGTTGCAACTGCTCGGGGGTCAATTCACTGCCGTATGTATCGAACGACAAGCGGAAGTCGCACCCCTCTTGCCAGGCACTGCAACCATAGGCTGCCTTTCCCTTTATCACCACTCCTTTGCCACACTTAGGACAAGTTACAGCAACAGGACGCTGCTCGGCTTTAGGCTCTGTTTTTTTCTTTTCGCGGGGCTTGCGAGGTTTCTTCTCTTCGCTACCGGCAGTACTCTTTTTGCGACTCTTTTTGGTTTCTTCCTCTTGCGGTGTCGATGCCACCGAACCTGTATTGTCGCTCAGCACATCTTTCACTATCGAGTTAACCATTACCTTTAGCTCTTCAAGGAAATTGGCCGGTTCATACTCGCTACGCTCTATACGACGCAACTTGTTTTCCCACTGTCCGGTCAACTCTACCGACTTCAACAACTCGTTGCGTATAGTCTGTATCAGCTCTACACCGGTCGGCGTTGCTATAAGGCTCTTTCGTTCCTTGCGTATATATCGACGCTTAAACAATATCTCTATAATGGCAGCACGTGTCGAAGGGCGACCTATACCATTCTCCTTCAACGCATCGCGCAACACCTCATCATCGACACTCTTACCGGCAGTCTCCATGGCACGCAACAGGGTAGCTTCGGTATAAGGTTTGGGCGGTTGTGTCTGCTTTTCGGTGAGCGACGGCTCGTGCGCGCCACTCTCACCTTTGACAAATTCGGGCAAGATTTGACCCTCGGTACTCTCCTCTCCCACATCCTCTTTGCCAAACACTACGCGCCATCCGGGTGCAAGTATTTGTCGACCTGTTACTTTAAACTCTACATCCTCCACACTCGCCATAACGGTGGTATTGGCAACCTGACAATCGGGATAGAATGCAGCAATAAACCTACGCGCTACAAGGTCATACACTTGTCGCTCACGGTCGGTAAGGTTATTGGCCTTTACATTGGTAGGAATAATGGCATGGTGGTCGGTAACCTTGCTGTTGTCAAACACCTTCTTACTCTTGGGCAACTTATCTTGCTTCAACAATGGGGTCACCAAGGCCTCATACTGATGCAACGCTCCCAATATGCCCTTTACCTTGGGATAGATATCATCACTCAGATAGGTAGTATCGACACGCGGATAGGTGGTTACTTTCTTCTCATAGAGGCCTTGTATCAGTTGCAAGGTCTCCTCGGCCGAGAACGAAAATTTCTTGTTACACTCCACCTGCAAACTTGTCAAGTCAAACAACCGAGGCGCCGATTCTTTGCCATTTTTGGTAGTAACATCGGTTATCGTCAAGGGCTTGCCTACAATCGTTTCGAGTGCCTTCTGACCCTCCTCAACGCTATCATATTTACCCTTCGTTACCGAAAAGGTTGTATCGCGATATACCGTCTTCAACTCCCAATAGGGTTGCGGCACAAAGTTCTCAATTTCAAGTTGTCGATTGACAATGAGCGCCAGTGTAGGTGTTTGCACACGACCTATCGACAACACTTGTCGATCGTGGCCATAGCGCAATGTATACAATCGGGTAGCATTCATACCCAACAACCAGTCGCCTATAGCTCGGGTCAAGCCTGCCAGGTACAATCTATTAAACTCATCTTGAGGCTTAAGGTTGGCAAATCCCTCGCGTATAGACTCTTCGGTAAGCGACGATATCCACAAGCGCATCACCGGACACTTACACCCGGCCTTTTGCATCACCCATCGTTGTATGAGCTCACCTTCTTGGCCGGCATCACCGCAGTTTATCACCATCTCGGCTTGCGAGATAAGTTGCTCTATTACCTTAAATTGTTTCTCTACGCCCTTATCATCCTTGAGCTTGATACCAAATCGTTGCGGTATCATAGGCAATGAGCCGAGCGACCACCGTTTCCAGCGCTCGTCATACTCGTGTGGCTCTTTCAACTCACACAAGTGACCATATACCCACGTCACACAATAGTCATTACCTTCGTAATAACCATCACGGCGCGAGCGTGCGCCCAAGATATCGGCTATATCCTTGGCTACGCTGGGTTTCTCGGCTATACACACCTTCATACCTTCTATAATCCTTGCTGTTTGGCTTCATCCCACAGAGCATCCATTTCGGCCAATGTCATCTCTTTGAGATTTTTTCCCTCGCGGAGGGCTCCTTGTTCTACATAGTTAAAACGGCGGATAAACTTCTGATTGGTACGTTCCAAGGCATTCTCGGGATTGATTTTATACAATCTTGCTGCATTGACAAGGCTGAATATGAAATCGCCCATCTCGGCCTCCATGCCATCAGCATTGCCGGTTGCTATCTCGCGTTGCAATTCGTCAAACTCCTCACGCACCTTATCCCACACTTGCTCGGGACGTTCCCAGTCGAAGCCCACATTACAGGCTTTCTCTTGGATTCTGAAGGCTTTTACCAACGCAGGCAAGCCCGATGGCACGCCTGCAAGCACGGTCTTATTACCGCCTTTTTCTTTGAGTTTGATTTGCTCCCAGTTTTGTTCCACCTGGCGCGAGCCATCGACACTCACATCGCCAAAAACGTGCGGATGACGGAATATAAGTTTATCGCACAAGGCATTGCACACCTCGGCCACATCATACAATCCTTGTTCCTCGCCTATCTTCGAGTAGAACACTACGTGCAACAGCACATCGCCCAACTCTTTCTTGATAGCGTCGTTATCACAATTGATAATTGCCTCACACAACTCATAGGTCTCCTCTATGGTATTGGATCGCAAGCTTTCATTAGTTTGCTTGCGATCCCAGGGGCATTTCTCACGTAATTCATCCAACACGTCAAGCAAGCGACCAAATGCCGCAAGCTTTTCTTCTCGGCTATGTTTCATCATCTATGTTTTTTAGGATATATCACTCTTTGGTAATATGTACATCCATTTGGGGGAAGGGGAACGACAAGCCATACTTGCCAAACTCCTTATATACACGCTCATTCATACCGAAGTACACATCCCAGTAGTCACCACCATCTACCCATGCACGTACAACTATCTCTACTGCGCTGTCGGCGAGGTTATTGAGTGCAACAAAGGGTGCGGGATCTTGCTTGATGCGCTTATCTTCGCTCATAAATTGTGTAAGCACGGCCTTAGCTTTCTCAAAGTCATCACCATACGATATGGTAAAAGTCCAGTCAACACGACGAGTTCCAGCCTTGCTATAGTTTACCACCATGTCATTCGACAACTTGGCATTGGGCACAATGATTATTTTGTTATCGCCTGTTGTAAGCAATGTGTTGAAGATTTGAATCTCTTTCACACCACCCGATACACCGGCTGCATCAATCCAGTCGCCTACCTTGAAGGGCTTGAACAACAAGATCATCACACCACCGGCAAAATTTTGCAAAGTACCACTCAAAGCCATACCAACAGCCACACCGGCCGAGGCAAAGAGTGCTACAAACGAACTTGTATTAATTCCCAAAACACCAATAATAGTAATGATAAGCACAAACATCATCACTACTCTTACAAGGCTCAACAAGAACGAGTTGACCGAAGGATCGACATTGCGTTTATTGAGGGCTTTCTTCACAATCTTATACAACAGGTTGATAAGCGACTTTCCTACCCAATAGATAATAAGTGCAACAAGTATCTTCAGACCCAAGTCCAAAGCACTCGACATGAGTTGCGACCACAATTCGTTAAAGTCGGCTTTCGATATTTCCTCAACAACTTGTTCGATTTTTACAGGGGCTGCAGCTGTCGAATCTGCAGCAATAGCCATTACTTCGCTATTTACTTGGAGAAGCACGTTACTCATAACTTTTACTTTTTTGATGTTTATATAATATTACTCTATTTAATTTTCATACACACGTTTATACCATTGCAAGGTTCGATTGTAACCCTCTACTACCGCATCCTTGGCTACACCGGGTATAATTCCTATCTATACACATGGTCATACCACTGCAACGAGCGGTAGTAATTATTCACATACTTATCATTTACCAATGCGGGTATATAAGTACTCAAACCGCTATAGTGCCAGATGGAAATACCCAAGAACACACTACTTGCAGCCTTATAAGGCACTACCTTATGGAGACTCTCTTGCAACATGGCATATTGGTTTTCATCGGCAAGTTGCATCATAAAATGGTCCAAGTCGTAATAAAGATGTGGAGTTTTGCGGTCGTAAGCTTGCAAAGTAGTCTTCTTCATCTTCACTATTTCTTCTTCTTTACCATCGACTATCTGCCTACACACCGAAGCCAATTCATCAAGATATTTGGTTTCTATAAGGGTTATTGTTCCCTGTCTTCCCGCAGGCTTAATATACTTCTTTTCATACTCCTTAGCTATTCCCACATAGTCTATCGTATCGGCAAAAATCATAGGCATGATATTGTAGTAAGGAAAGCCCTCTCCCATCGTCTCGGTAGGTGTTGCCAAAATATAGTCGCACACATTACGCAACTCAAATGCTACCTCGACACAAGCCATCAGACACGCATCGAAGATGATATAATCGAGATGAAATGGTTGCAGAACCTTGGCAAGCATATCCAAGTCCATTGTAGCCTTCTCGCTGCCTTCAAGTCCTATCGAGGCGGGTGCTTTGGCAGGCGATTTATAGAAATAATATTGAGGCAACCAGCCATTGGCGTGCGACCACATTATGAGTCCATGA
>CAJGDT010000084.1 GCA_904502265.1 uncultured Barnesiella sp.
CCCACTCTATGCACTATTTAGTGTGCTCTCGTGGTTGCCCTTGTCGGCTCTTTATGTAGTGTCGCGCCTACTATATTATATAATATATTATGTGGTGCGATACCGACGCAAGGTTACTCGCGACAATATGGCAAAGGCATTTCCCGACAAGAGCGATGCTGAAATTTCGCAGATGGAGCGAGATTTCTACCGCTATTTTACCGACTATATGGTCGAGACTATCAAGTTGCTTCACATCAGCGATGCCGAGATGCGCCGTCGCATGGAATTTGTCGATGCCGAAGTTGTCAACCGCTTTACGCGCGAAGGCCGTTCGGTTATGCTATTGTTGGGGCACTATGGCAACTGGGAATGGATACCCTCGCTTACCCGTTGGTGTGAGATGAGTGACAAGCTGGTAAGCGGTCAGATATATAATCCCCTCCACAATGAGTGGTTCAATGACTTCTTCTTGCGCTTGCGCAGTCGTTTCGACACAATAAATATCGCCAAGAAAAACACTCTGCGCGAACTATTGCAACATCGTCGCGACGGTAAGGCTTCGCTTATAGGTTTTATATCGGACCAAAGCCCCGATCGCCATAGCATACGCTATTTTACCACCTTTATGGGGCGTGAGACTGCTACCATTATTGGTTATGAAACGCTTGCCAAAAAACTCGATATGGCCGTTGTGTATGTCGATGTAGAGGTGCTCAAGCGCGGATATTATCGAGCTACATTCAAGTTGTTGGAAGAGAATCCGACGGCTTGTCCCGAATATGACATTGTCGACCGTTATATGCAAGCATTAGAGCAGACCATACGCCGTGCACCGCATGCTTGGTTGTGGTCGCACCGTCGATGGAAGTACACACCCTCACACATGAAAAAAGCATGAAACCCATAGCTGTTGTTATACTCAATTGGAACGGAGCATCGTTGCTCCAAGAATATTTGCCTTCGGTGTGTCGTCATACGCCTGTCGAGTTGGCTGATGTTATAGTTGCCGATAATGGTTCTACCGACGCTTCGGTCGAGGTATTGAGCCGTGAGTTCCCCTCGGTGCGCACTATCTTGTTTGCCGAGAATTACGGCTTTGCCGAGGGTTACAATCGAGCCATCGAACAATTGGCCGACTACCCTTATATAGTACTGCTCAACTCCGATGTGGCTGTAACCGAAGGGTGGTTGCAACCCCTCTATGACTATGCCGAGGCACATAACGATGTGGCAGCCATGCAACCCAAGATAAGAGCTTATCGCGACCGCGAGTCGTTCGAGTATGCCGGTGCGGCTGGTGGCTATCTCGATTGCAACGCCTATCCCTATTGTCGAGGTCGCATTTTCGATACCGTCGAGCGCGATAACGGACAGTATGACGAGGTGTGCGATGTGGCGTGGGCTTCGGGTGCGGCACTCTTTGTACGCACCGACCTATACCTTAAGGCCGGAGGTCTCGATGCTCGTTTCTTTGCACACATGGAGGAGATAGACCTCTGTTGGCGATTGCGACTCATGGGCTATCGAGTTGTGGCTGTTCCGCAAGGTGTGGTGTATCACTATGGAGGTGCATCGCTCGATAGTAGCAGCCCGCGCAAGTTGTACCTCAACTATCGCAACAACTTGCTTATGATGTATAAGAACTTGCCCTCCGATATTCGTGCATGGCGTATCTTCCGCCGTCAGGTGTACGATGGCGTGTCGGCTGTGAAATACCTCCTATCGGGTCAATGGCACTTTGTGAAGGCTGTGTGGGATGCACATCAAGACTTTGCTAAAATGAAGAAACAGTATCATACGCAACCCACCGAAAATCGTCTCAACGACCTGCCTCAAGGTCGTGTAAACATCATCCTCGACTATTTCTTGCGAGGTAAGAAGCGTTATACCGATATAATAAAGTAGCTTGCCTCATTCCCCTACGCAGTAATAGGAGTAAATTCGGCAAGCACGGAATGATATAAAAGAGAGGCTGACTAAAAAGTCGTAAGACAGATTAGTCAGCCTCTCAGGTGCTTAACGCCTGTGGCGTATTATTGTGCAATGACTACTTTGTAGCTTTCGTTGCATACTTGTACGAAGTATACACCTTGGGGCAACAATGTGGCATTGATGACATACTCAGGCTCGTCTACCGATGTGCCGGTGTGGATAACACGACCTGCAGCATCTACAAGTGTCACCTTAGTACCTTTGTCGAGTCCCTTGATGTATACGCGACCGTCGTAGGTGTAGATGCGCACACCGTTGGCAAGGGTTGTCTCTACTGACGTGAGTGCCTTCACGCGCACTACATTCGAGCCTACTTCACCACAACCCGAGTAGAGGGCTTTTACCTGATACTCGTAGTAGTTGGCAGGATGTTGTTCCTCGTCGATGAAGAAGGTCTCTTGTAAGGGTGTATCATTGAGCAATTCGCTGTTGCAATATACATTGTAACCTTCGAGGACGTTGCGCTCCGAAGTTGCCTCCTCAGCCAATCGTATGCCTCTGATAGGCTCGTTGCCGGTATTGGCAATAGGCGCAAATTGTACTTCGTTGACCTTGCTCGGAGCTTTGCCCATGCCCTTGTCGGCGTATGCGCGCAAGCCTACGGTGATGTTCCAGTTACCGTCAATATCGTTGGCGTTGAGGGTGCTCCAGTTTCGTCCGTCGCTTGAGTAGAGGTCGCCGCGACCCACCTTGCCGGGACCTGCATCGTAGCCCAGAGGTACTGAAATCTCGTTGTGCTCGATGTAAGCTACTACACGTAAGGTCTTGTTGGTGTTGATAAGCAAGGGTTGCTCCAACTCAACTGTGTTGAAACTATATTGTTTCAAGTTGGGTACGTATTGTTGTGCAATGAGGTTGTCGCCCTCGTATATCAACAAGAAGAGAGCGTCGGGTATTTGGTAAATGTACAATTCCACCTCCGAAATAGAGAGTTTCTCATAGGGTTTCAACTCCTCGCTATTCCATTGTACACCGGCATAGAATGCACCACCGCTGGGCATACCGGCAGCATCGTGCACATGACCGTTGTGCCAACGGATGTTGACAACATCGCCCAATGAGGGAGCGCTCCATCCAAGGCTGTATGCGTTGTTGTAGGGTTCAACAAAGAGCATACCGGGTTTTTGACAGCCGTTGCTATATTCGAGGTCGATGTTTACTGCCTCGGTGTACTCACTGATACATGACGACAGATAGTGAGCACGTACTTGATAGCTGTATGTGCCAGGGATGAGGTTGCGATCGGTGTAGGTTATGTCGGTGATGGGTTGGTCGTTGAGTTGAACACCGTTGCGCATGATATCGTAGCCGTATGCTTCACCTATGGTGTGGGTGTCGAGTGTGATGGCATCGATGTACTGCAAGTGTGCACCCGCTTCGTGGCGAATGGCGATATAATCGCTACCGGCCGGGATGGTAAAGTTGTATTGCTTCCAAGCCTCGGTTGTGGTAATGCTCTTGAAGGGTATGAAATCGTCGATATTGTTGCCGTCGACCGATGTGAGTACGCGCAAGCTACCGCTACCGAGATGGTCGTCGTGGTTGCGTGCAACAAACGAGAATACCATGTCTTGAGCGGGCTTACCGACGGGGATAATGAGCCAAGCATTGTCGGCCTTGGCCGCTTGCAATGCTTTAGTGCCGTGATAGGCAGTAACGTCGGTTACTTGCCAAGCACCATTGTAGTTGCTCCAGTCGGCGCGAGCAAAGGCTGTACCCGCAATACCCTCCTCAATGCTTTCGTAAAGCTCAGCTTCGGTAGCAGTGGGGTCGACAAACGAGATGTTTACGTTGTAGCCATAGGTGCTTTGTACGGCTTTTACATCGATAGGCGCATCGCAATTCTCGGCATCGTAGATGTCTACATAAGCCTTGTGTGAGCGAGGTGATACCGTACCGTCGATGTATACGGTTTCTATCTCATACTCGTATGTTCCCACCTCACTCTCGTCCTCGGTAAAGTAACGGAAGGGGATAGGTTCGTTGTTGCGTTTCACGCCGTTGCGGTATACATTGTATCCTGCCAAGCCGTTGATGCTACCCAGGTCGAAGAATATAAATCGGCAATTGCTATTCTCTTGCAGTGCTACAGCCAGCAGGGTCAATCCCTCCTTGGTGTAGATAACCGACATACCACCGGCTTTGGCTCCTGCTTCGGGAGTAATCTCCACGTAGTCGCCTATGTTGATGGTCTTGGTGAGAGCACCTGTTGTAATGTTGTAGCAACAGATGGTGTAGGGGTGCTCATATCCTTGCTCGAAGGTGTAGAGTGTACCGTTGTAGTAAGCCGAGCCGGCAGCGCCCTTCAGTGTAGGACCGTCGCTCAACTTAGCACCTCGTTTGCTTACAAAGATACTAGTTTCCCAGTCACCTACTTCAAATCCACCCTTGCCGTTGTCCAGTTCGGGTATGTATGCCACGTGGCGAGCAATCTCGGAGATAGAGAATGTGTCGGTGATGCACTTGTTCTCGATATCGATCTGATACAAGAAGCTGTTGGCATCGGCAGCGAAGAAGTGGGTGCCGTCGTAAACAAGGTTGCGGATACCCTGCATGTTGCGGTTAATCAAGATGCTCTCGATGTACTGGCCATCGAGGGTATACTTGCATATTGTTCCGTTGGTGTTGTGCAATGTGGTGTAGATGTACTCGCCATCCGACGCAATACCTATTTCGCCGGCAAGATTGCCTCGGAACATGCTTACATACTCGGGATATCCTTCCTCGGCTGTAGCTTGTGCTTGAGCGATGTCAATGGGGAATGAGCTTTCGTCCTTGATGGGGAAATCCCAGCGTACATGAATAGTGCGGTTCAGTTCGGTTTGTGCTACTACGTTCATCGGAGGCACAGGCTCGCCCAATTCCATGATGTGTGCAATAGCAATCTCCGACAAGTTTGACTCGCCACCACCGGCGTATAATGACGATACTTGGTAGTTGTAGCTGCCGGCTTCCGACAGTTGGTCGTTGTATGAGAGTTGGTCAACAAGTGCTGTGTTACACTTCACGCCATTGCGGTATACATTGTAGCCGATAGGTTGCTCCTCGGTAGTTGCCGAGGGTGCCAAGTTGATAGCCAAGTTGAAGTTACCCTCCATGCCGATGTGGGTGAGAGGATACCAAGTCTTACCGTCTTCCGAGATAATGTTACCCCTCTTGCCACGTGACTCAGAGGCATCGATACCAATAGGATTGACACCGGCATCGTGAGCCACGAGGAAGGCTACGCGATAGTCGCTACCGGGCTCGATGATTATGGGCTCTTTGAGTTCGATGTTGTTGTATTCGCCATACTTGATGTTGGCAGTAGAGACATTTTGTGATATGACGCGCTTGTTGTCTTTATATACTTGCAACGAGAGCGAGAGGAAACGCTCTTGGATGAAAATATCGACCGACGAAATAATCATGTTGCGGTACTCGATAAGTTCGGCGTGTTTCCACTCTACACCGGCCCAGAAGTAGCCCCCCTCGGCCATACCCATCGAACTGCTATTGATTCCGCTATCCCATCGGATAGAGCAGCTGTCTTGCAACATAGCATCGGGTTGCAACCATTTGAGGTTGATATCACGGTTGTTGGTAACGTTGACAGTGAGGTTTTGGGGCTCATAGTAAGGTGCACCTATCTTCATGTAGATACTTGCGGGATCTGATTGAAGCGACTCTTTCTCGCCATATACAGCCACTACGGTATAGGTGTAGTTGCCATATACGAGTTGAGTGTCGGTGTAAGAGGTAGTGGTGATAAGTTCGCTGTTTACCTTCTCACCATTGCGATATAGGTTATAACCGGTGGGTTTGGCGTTGCCAACTTGCCAAGCGAGTGCAACTGAAGCATTGCCATCGGCAGTAGCTGTAAGGTTGGTGGGGCGAGGTGTGGCAGTTGCCTCCGATACGGTGTAGCCTACGGTGACGTTGTCAGTATTCAACTCGGGTACAGTATATATCTGAACGGGTACCGAATAGCTTTCGCCCACAACACCATTGCGAGAGTTGATGTCGAAGGTGATAGTTTGCGACTCGCCACTCTTGAGCGTACCGGCCTCGGGTGCGATAGACAACCAGTCGTTGGTCTTGGCCAACTCATAGATGAAGATGCGTGAAGGCGATTGCTTGAGTACACCTACCAGCGAGAGAGTACCATCGATATAGTTGGTAGTAGCCTCAACACCGCATATATAGTTAGGCACGTCGAGTGTACCTATTTGGTATCCGGGTACATCATCTATAATGTGTGATATGGGAGTTATCGCACGAGTGTTAAGGTTGTATTGTAAGATTTGCAACTGGTCGATAAGGTTGGTGCCGGCAACTGCTTCATTGCTGAACCACAAGTATGGTCCTCCAGGGGTAATATTGTCAAATGCCGAGCCAAAGGCACCCATATCCAATGTGCTGTCGATAGTGCGGAATGATACAGTAACGTTGCCGTCACGGTCGATGCGACCTACTGAGTTGAAGCTACCTACCCAGAACTGGTCGTTGCGGGGGTCATAGCTACAGTGGGTTATCTTCAGGTCGGGTTCGCTCTCTACAACTGTCTCTTTAATCAACTGCTTGTTGCGCAAGTCGAGGCAGAATAGGTGGTTGCTGTAGTCGCTACCATAGAAATATGTGCCGTCGAATGCAAGGTCGTACAACATGTAGTACATGCCGGGGATAGTAAATTCCTCGATGAAATTACCGTTGCGGTCGTACTTGAAGAAGCGACCCAAATAGAATGTTGAGGTTGTATAGAAGAACTCGCCATCGAATGCGATTGAGGTTTGCAAGTCGCCCGATGTATCAAAAACATTTTGTATAGTCCAAGCATCCTTATCCGAGCCACTGCCGGCGGGGAGTTGAGGAATGAGGTTCCATTTCATCTCGCCATTACCGTTGTTGGTAAGCGTGATGGTTTGAGTAGTAGAAGACTCTGATGCAATAGAGGTGTTAATCAAAGTCTTGTCGATGTTGAGCACGGGCTTGGTTACGTCGGCAGTAAATCGGTTGTCGGCATCTTGGTAGATGTCCCATGTGCTGCTGTATGTGTTGTAACCTTTCTGACGAATGTCGACGGTGTATTGACCCTTTTCGAGTTTGGGCAACTCAATCACACCATTTCTGTCGGTTGTAGCCTCGATAAACGCATCGTGGTCGGCAGTAAGTGTCACGTAGCAGTCGGCCATGGGTTCACCCATGCACATCACGGTGAGTTGAGCCGAAGTCCACTCAGGACACCATACCTTTACGTCATCGACATACCAGTAGTCGATATAATAAGCA